>CAYMGO010000087.1:0-6798 GCA_964390015.1 uncultured Anaerolinea sp.
TAGATGTCTGAGGTCTAATCGTTCGGACGCGGGTTCGATTCCCGCCATCTCCACTCTTCAACTCCTCGAACGAATCATTTCGAGGAGTTCTGATTCTCCGATCACCTTAATACCCAGGCTTGTCGCTTTCTCTAACTTGGATCCGGGGTTTTCTCCGAGCAGCAGAAATGAGGTGTTGCGGCTGATATTATCGGTGGTCTTTCCCCCGTTTTCTTCGATCAAATTTTTTGCATTGTCTCTGGATAACGTTGGCAGGGTCCCGGTGATCACAAATACCATACCGGAAAGAACACCCGTTTCAGCCGTTTTTGTTAATTGCATTTCTTGCGGCCAGATACCCAACCCTTTAAACTTTTCGAGTAACTTCTGGTTTGCTGGACGCTCAAACCAGTCCTTAATCGCTAAAGCGATGTTTGGGCCGATTCCGCTGATCTCCATAAGCTCTGTTAGAGCAGCGATGGACAATCTATCCATATTTCCAAAATTCCGAGCCAGGTCCTGCGATGTCACATCTCCTACGCCGTGGATACCAAGAGAATTTATGAAACGAGCTAAGGTTCGCTTTCTTGAGTCATTTATCGCATTGAGTAAGTTCTCTGTTTTCTTTTCAGCAAAGCCCTCAAGGATCATGAGATCAGCGCTATTCAAAAGATACAGGTCGGCGAGATCTCTTATCAGACCTTGTTCCACCACTTGCTCAACAATCTTGATACCCATGCCGTCGATATCCATCGCTCCCCGGCTGACGAAGTGTTCTATGTTGCGCACCAGTTGCGCCGGGCAGGAAGTGTTCACGCAGTAGAATGCCACCTCTCCCGGCAGGTTTTCGATCCTCTGCCCGCAGGAGGGACAATTTTCAGGAATGTTGAATGGTACTTCTTTTCCGCTGCGAATTCCTGTAAGTGGACCGATCACGTACGGTATCACATCTCCTGCGCGTTTGATCAAAACGCGGTCATTGATCCGTATATCCTTTTCCTGGATAAAATCGAAGTTATGCAGTGTTGCCTGCTTGATGATGACCCCGCCCAATTCCACGGGTTCCAGTATCGCGTAGGGGGTCAATACGCCTGTTCGCCCAACATTGACACCGATATCGAGCAGCTTGGTTGATACTTCTCTAGCCGGGTATTTCAATGCGATCGCGCCACGCGGATCTTTACCAGCTACACCAAGTCTATTTGCCAGTTCCAGGTCATCCAGCTTTATTACTACACCATCCACTTCAAATGGTATGGACTCTCTCTTGATCATCCATCCGTCAACACGCTCCAACACCTCTTCAATCGATGAAACCTTCTCAGAAAGCCCACTCACCGGGAATCCTGCCTGCTTCAGGAATTCTAATGTTTCCCATTGACTGCCGGGTAGCGCACCAGAACTTTCTACGATGGCGTAGTTTAGCAGGTTCAACGGTCTATCTCGTGTGACCCCAGGGTCCAACTGGCGCAGCGATCCAGAAGCAGTATTGCGCGGGTTCTGGTATGTTTTCTCCCCATTTTCGCTCAGTTTAGTATTCAACTTTTCAAAATCTGCGAGGTTGATAAAGACTTCACCTCTCACAACTAGGTGTTCAGGGTAAGCCTGATCACTCGGAATTATCGGTATCTTCAATGGTAGTGCGCGTATGGTTTTCAGGTTGGCCGTAACATCTTCCCCAACTTCCCCATCCCCGCGAGTAGCGCCTCGGGTGAAGATGCTGCCCTCATAATGCAACACAACGGTCAATCCATCAATTTTCGGCTCCAACACGAAACCTGAGTTGACAACTCGGGCATCTAATTTTTTTATTCGTTCATACCACGCGAGCAGGTCATTTTTATCAAAAGCGTTCGCCAGTGAGAGTATTGGTGCTGGATGGTTCACTTTTTGAAATTTATCAACCGCCACAGATCCGATGCGCCTGGTTGGTGAATCCGGGGTGACCATATCGGGGTTCTTAGCCTCCAACTCCCGCAACCTTTTGATCATCATGTCGTATTCATAGTCGCTGATGATTGGATCTTCCATCACGTGATAGCGATAATTATGGTAGTGAATTTCTTTTTGTAGCCTGGTTATTTCTGACCGCTCGTCTTCTGGATTCATATAAAACCTCTTAGTCCCTACGTAATAGGGATTCTAATATAAAATTGGTCTGAGAATAACGCTTACTTTCAATATATAATAAATCCAACCGAAAGTAAATTGGAGGACAGATGAAAACAGTAGCATTTATTGGCGCGGGTCTCTTAATCCTGTTTGGAGCGTTGATGGTCATCGGCGCCACTGATCCATCCGGTAACGCAGCCTGGCTTTTCATCGGGTTGGTCTTTATTGGTGCTGGACTTGTGATCATTTTCTTCGCGGCTCGAAGAAAACCGGAAACCCCCACAACCAACGTCACCCTGAATGTCGATCTTCCGGGAAACGTGAACCTTGATTCCCTGAAATGCAAATCATGCGGTGGTGTGTTGACCGCCGATAACATTACCATGGTTGCTGGCGCTCCCATGGTTACCTGTCCTTTTTGCCATACCGCTTATCAATTGACCGAAGAACCAAAATGGTGATACGGGTTTCGTGACGGAGGTTTTCATGAAGGTTTTACGGTTTTTTAGTGTCTTCCTGGTTTTTATCATGCTTGCTGGCAGCACCACACCGGTGCTCGCCCAGGATTACATTTTTCAGGTTCCTGAAAAAGCAGTTGTTGTAACGATTAACGTCGATGGTTCGATCTCGATCGATTACACGATGACTTTTCTCAACGATGCCAATGCTCATGAGATCGACATTGTGGATATTGGTTTACCCAGTTACAACTACGAACTCAAATCCATCACTGCTGATATTGACGGTGTCCCCATCCAAAAGATCACCCAATCCGATATCGTGCAGCCCGGCATATCACTTTATCTCCAGGATAAAACCATCCCGCCGGGTGGCCGCGGGACCGTCCATGTATACATCCCTTCGGTAACAGAATCCATATTTCCCGCTACCCAGGAGGAGAGCGAAGAATACGCCTCGATGGTGTTCTGGCCGCACTGGTATGACAGGCAAAATTGTTACGGCAACACGAATTTTCAGATGACAATTCTGCTTCCACCAGGAGTGAGCGAGAGCGAAGGGAGATATTACATCCCGGAAAACTGGCCTGGTTCTTCTGAACCTGAATCGATGTTGATGGATGACGGGCGAATTTTTTACACCTGGGTTTCAGAACAGGCAAATTCCTACTCACAATATTCATTTGGCGCAAGCTTTCCTTCGAGGCTTCTGAATGCGGGTGTCATTGTCACTGAACCTTACGTCCCCCCTTCAGCGAATGATCGCCCTACTTCTGGTATCGATCTAAGCGCGATTTGCCCCATCATCTTCTGTTTTGGTTTCGTGCTTTTCTTCGGTTTAATCATTTACTCGGCCATCAAAGGTGCTGAAAAGCGCAAACTGAAATATCTTCCACCGAAGATCCTCATTGAGGGGAATGGCGTTAAAAGAGGCCTTACAGCGGTTGAAGCTGCCATCCTGATGGAACAACCGATGGACAAGATCTTTACGATGATCCTCTTCTCAGTTCTCAAAAAGAATGCCGCTGAAGTAATCACCAAGGAACCTTTGGATATTAAGCCTGTGGATCCGATTTCTGAAGAGCTCTATCTTTACGAAAAAGATTTTCTCGAAGCCTTTAAACTAAAAGACAGTCCACGAAAGAAAGCCCTCCAGGTCACGATGGTCAATTTGATCAAAAGTGTGACCGAGAAAATGAAGGGTTTCAGCCGTAAGGAAACCATAGCCTATTACGAACAGATCATGCAAAAAGCCTGGCAACAGGTTGAACAGGCGGCCACACCCGAAGTCAAAGCCCAGGTTTATGAAGAAGTGATGGATTGGACCATGCTCGATAAGAAGTATGAAGACCACACACAGGACGTCTTTAGTGGTCCTGTTCTCATCCCTACACCTTCCTGGTGGTGGCGTTATGATCCTGCTGTACCCAGGCCAGTCACTTCAACCATCAAACCGACGGGCATGCCTACTCCTGCAAGCGTTGGCGGTCCACCACCTACGATCTCGATGCCCAAAATACCTGGTTCCTCCTTTGCTGCCTCGGTGGTGAACAGTGTCTCCTCGTTCTCGGCGAACGTCCTCGGCGGTCTGCCCGGTTTCAGCGGCGCTGTCACAAATGTGACCAACCCGCCCCCACCACCTTCGACTTATAGAAGCAGTGGTTCTGGAAGAAGTGGTGGAGGTGGCCACTCCTGTGCTTGCGCATGCGCCTGCGCCGGCTGTGCCTGCGCCTGTGCCGGTGGCGGTCGCTAGTAAGCGTAAAATGAGTTTCCTCGGCAAGTTCTTTAATCGCCCATCAGGTACAGTGATCCCTGCACCCTCTCACGGTCTCCATCATTTCCATTGGGACCATGGACAGCAGAAATCACGGGTTCATTTACGGATCGATCCTGATGAGACTGGGTTGCTTATCATTAATGCCAACCGCGTCTTCCAGTTGAACCCAAGTGCTACGCATATGGCTTACTATGCATTGAACAGAACACCATCAGTCCAGGCGGTTTCAAACTTGTCGCGAGAATTTAATGTACCAAAGAAAGACCTGCTGAAGGACTACCTGGATTATCAAACGACGCTGGTAGATCTGATCGACGACCGGGTTTGCCCGATCTGTGACCTCGATCTTGAAACCACGGCTCCATTTACAGCCAAACCAACAGCGCCATACCGTATGGATATTGCATTGACCTATCGCTGCAACAACGCCTGCGCGCACTGCTACAATGGCCGACCGCGTAATTACCCTGAATTGTCCACTCCCGAGTGGTTCAAGATAATCGATCATCTTTGGGAACTGGGAATACCCCATGTGGTATTCACGGGTGGTGAACCCACTTTACGCGAAGATCTCCCCGCGTTGATACGTCACGCCGAAAACAACGGTCAGATTACCGGTCTCAACACCAACGGCAGAAAACTGTCTGATCCGAATTATGTCCAGGAACTTCTTGACGCTGGATTAGACCATGTGCAGATCACGCTTGAATCACATGACCAGGTTATCCATGACAGAATGGTTTGCCATCTCGGTGCCTGGGAAAAAACTGTGGTGGGTATTCGAAATGTTCTCGCTACCAGGTTGTATGTGATGACCAATACAACCATGTTAACCCACAACCAGCACGACATCCCGCAAACCCTTGCTTTTCTCGCTGACCTTGGCGTACCAACAGTCGGCTTGAATGCGTTGATCTACAGTGGATTGGGTAAATCTGTCGGTACTGGATTGAACGAACAGGAACTTGCGCCTTTGCTACACAGCGCCAAAGAAATCACCAGCGCGAACGGGCAAAAATTGATCTGGTATACGCCCACACAATACTGCAATTTTGACCCTGTCGATTTTGGATTAGGGGTCAAAGGCTGTACGGCCGCACTCTACAATATGTGCCTTGAACCTGATGGTTCCGTGCTGCCCTGTCAATCCTATTATCATTCGCTTGGAAAGATCCAGGAGCTTCCCTGGGAGTCGATCTGGAACAATGAACTTTGCCTTGAGCTTCGTGAAAGGCATAATCTTCCTGAAAAATGTACCAGTTGCCTGATACAGCAGCAATGCGGCGGCGGTTGCCCATTAAAATTTGATCATTAAATGACTGATAATTGGTTCACTCGGAGGAAAAAATGAAAGCGAGAATTAAGAATTTAGTTAACAAAATTTTCTACACACCGCGTCCGCTTCCACCAGGATCATGCAGTTCGATCGTTGATATCGATGGTAAGCCAAACCGGTTGTTCCTCCGCACTGACCACGAAGGTACTGGCATACTGGTTGTCAATGCTTCAACAGTGCTTCATTTGAATCCTACCGCCGCTGAAATTGCCTACTACCTGATCAATAAGATGTCTGTCGATGAAATGTCGGCAGAACTTGTCAGGCGTTACCAGGTTTCCTCTGAAATCGCGCGACAGGATATTGAAGATCTAAAAATTCGCATCAACAGCTTGATGGAAACCCCGGATCTTGATCCGGAAACTTTCCTCGACATGGAACGCGCCATTCGTCATTCATCTGAACAGAATGCTCCACTCAGACTGGATTGCGCGCTCACTTATCAAATTCCTTCGGGGTCAGCTAATGTATTTACACCAATGCAAAGGGTTGACCGGTCCCTGGAAACCTCTGAATGGATGCAGGTACTTGACGGAGCATGGGTATGGGGGATCCCTCACATCGTTTTTACGGGTGGAGAACCAACACTGCGGCCAGACCTACCTGAATTGATCAGGTACGCAGAAAACCTGGGTCAGGTAACCGGTTTGATCACAGACGGCTCTCGCCTGGCTGAAAAAGATTACCTCGATAACTTACTCGACGCCGGTTTGGATCATCTGATGATCATTCTCCGCGACAATGAAGAGCTTTCATGGGAGGCGATCAGGGATGTACTCAACGGAGACATTCATCTGACTGTTCACTTGACCATCAGTAAATCCAACAGAGAGAGAGTCAGCGAATTGCTCGAAAAAATCACCGCCATGGGTGTTCAGAATGTTTCGCTAAGCGCCCCATCCAAAGAATATGAGCCTGACCTGGCTGAAGCAAGCCGCAAGGCAGCCGAAAAAGGGCTAAAACTAATTTATGACTTGCCTGTACCTTACTCTGAGATGAATCCGGTCAGCCTCGAACTGGAGGAGGATCATACTGCAATCGAAGGGTATGGCAGGTCCTGGCTATACGTTGAACCTGATGGCGATGTCTTACCCGGTCAGGGTATCCTCTACAAATTGGGTAATTTTATAAAAGAT
>CAYMGO010000088.1:0-6686 GCA_964390015.1 uncultured Anaerolinea sp.
AGCAAAAAGTGATTTCCCCGCGGCCAGAAACGCTCGAAACCTGCTTTCCACTCCGCAAAGATCTGTTGCGGGCTTAGTTGAGAACCCGTAAGACGCACACGATAAGTCCGCATTACCAGTCCACCAAAACCCTCCACAGGGGACTGCAATTTCAGATGATTCACCATTCTCTGTATGTCAACCGGCAGGTTGGAACAATCGGAGAATATGCTATCTGCTTCTGAAATGCCCTGTGAATTGACATGGGAAGTACCAGCCTGGTTTTCCAAATTCATAAACCCTGTCCGGTGATCGCCTGGTATTCACTCTCGCAGCTGCGCAGGAGGTTATCCATCCTGGTCAATTCAAATATCTGGCGCACCTGTTCATTCACACCATACGCGGCAATTATTCTATTGGATTTTCTCATCAGGGTACAAAAGATCAGCAGTTGTTTCAACCCCGTGCCATCTATGCCTTTTACAGCGCTGAAATTCAACACAACCCGCATCGCCGGAATGCTCCGCAGCTCATTGGCTGCAACCTCAAACGCCCGCTCAAACCTGGAACCAATAAAACCGCAAAGATCAAGTATCACGTGTCCTGGATTTGCCAGGCGCAGCGTGATGATATTTGCCTGATCGCACATCATTCCTCCTTTTTCTGGGAAAACCTGGAACAATGAAATCATCAACGAGCGATATTATAGATATATTATATCTTAATTATCACTATAGCAGAAAAATTACAATAGATGAATGTAACCAAATCAAAACATAGAAAGAAAAATCTGCTTGAACCCAATACCCAAGCAGTTTAATATATCAGCAGTCCGAAAGGATTGATGATTCAAGAACGCAAGAGTGTGCTAATTATTTAATGCGACATTGTGGATTTGTGTCATTCACTAACGCAATTTCAAACCAGTCAGGATAGACCGAATACCATGATTGATCAGGTAAAAGTGCATAATCAGTCCCAAAAAGACTGTTGAAAATGATCCTGAAAGTGTTTACCGGCGTGATGGTTGCGTACAAATTCACCGCTACATCTTCAGGCACATAGTAAGCGTTCAATATATCCATCCGATTTGAGCCATCAATTCCATGATCACCCTGGATGATAATGATCGGGGGGTTCTTTGACCTGTCAATAATTTTTTTTGCTACCTCGAGTAATTGTCCTTCGATAAAAATAACCTGGCGCTTGTAACCCTCAACGAAAAGCTCTTGAGTTACGGGTTGACCCAATTTTTCGCGATAGTAATCTGAATTGGTTTCGATCGTACCATCCTCACGAAACAGATAAGGAGGATGAGGAGTCATTATGTGAGCATATATAAATTTTGGTCCATCAAGATCAACTACTTCTGGTAAAGTACTTAAGATATATTCCTGCGCACCAACATACTCGCGATATGGAAAAAAAAGATTGTCGTAGAAATCAGAAAGTATCCCCAGGTCAACATCGTACCCAATACGCAAAAATGAACCATAAACGATCAGATTCTCAAACGGTGAATATTTTCGGAAGAGGAAGAAACCTTGTGGTTGGCTGAGCAGAAGATCCGGGTTTTCGAGTTCTGGCAGACCAAATTCGTTATTGAACACAATAATCTTGTAGCCAATACTTTCCAATGAAAAGCGTGCGAGTGAATTGCTCATCGGTTCTCTTAACATTCCCCGATCAGTCATTCCAGATTGGATTTGATCCAGGTAATGCCCATTCAAAGAGGAAGCAATTGACAACTGGGTCGAAGCATAATTGCTGCGGCTGCAATCGGCCACATAAAAACCCAACCCCTGTAAAGCCTCAATAAACTGAGAATTATCATAGCCTGTATAGTCTGCCAATACGTCACTGCGTGCAAACATATCAGGAATAATGTAATAGATATCCGGTAAATATTGGTCTTCTGGAATTTCTAATGGGTGCGCTACGTCGATCAGCCAATTGTTTTGTGCCTCATCCACTCTCTTTGTTGCTGAAATATCCGGGACTCTTCTTGCCAGGACCACAGAAGTTATCCTGAACACGGTTAACAAAGTTAAAACTAACAAAACCAGGTTGAGATAAGTTCCAAATACAGGACTTATTGATCTTTTGCGAGTGATTAGCAAGACCGGGATCAATACCATCAACAATAACCAAACAACACCAATAACGCTGTGGTGACCCAGGTTGATCGTAAAGATTGGATGGACTTTTAGAAAATCATGAACGTGCCCATACACAAGGAACAAAGAAAAGACCGAAAAAACAATGATCGATGAATTCAATCTATCGCGAACGAACAAATTCACCAGGAAGTAAAAACCAAAAAATAATATCAATAACACGACAATCGATCGCAGGATGTCAACAAATTCGACTTCTGTGATGTTACGGGAATAAAGATATAGGATTATAAAAACTGGGAACAAGAACAAAAAAAACGGAAAAAACCTATGTTTCATCGTCTAATTCTGAATCACGGTTATCATTGACATCCCCATAATCCAACACTTCGCGAACCTGTGAGCCCATTTGCTGTGGACCAATGATTTTTTGTTCTTCAAGCGTATCTACAAGGCGGGCGGCGCGGTTGTATCCAATACGCAAGCGGCGCTGCAGGAATGAGATGGAAGCCTTTCCTTCTTTGCGCACGATTTCGATAGCCTCATTAAGCACCGGATCTCCATCCTGATAGCTTTCACCAAAAAAGGATTGCTGTTTGAGTGGAACGGATAGAGGTTGATATTCAAAGGTGGCGTTGATCAAGTCGTTTCCACCTTCAGCCCTGCGGTTGGCAGAAATGAGCCGCCAGGCATCCACCAGGCGGAGGATCTCGCGGTCTGAAACGTAAACTCCCTGAAGGCGTACTGGGCCTGGGGCGTCCGGTGCCTGGTAGAGCATATCACCGCGTCCAAGAAGCGTTTCAGCCCCGGGTTTATCAATAATGACCCTGCTATCCATGCTCGAGGCGACCATAAAAGCCACACGAGCGGGGAAGTTTGCCTTGATCACACCCGTGATGACATCAACCGAAGGGCGCTGTGTGGAAATGATAAGGTGAATACCCGTAGCACGCGCCAGCTGTGCCAGGCGAGTGATGCTGCGCTCAGTATCCTCCTTGGCAAGCATCATCAGGTCAGCCAGTTCATCGATCACGACAACGATATACGGCAGGTGGTCTTCGCCCTTGCGGTTGAAATCCAGAATATTACGCACACCCTCTTTGGAGAAGCGTTTGTAACGTGAATCCATCTCGCGCAACACCCACTGCAACGCGCCAGAAACACGCTCCGCATCCACGACGACCGGAGCAAGCAGGTGGGGAATACCGTTATACCCGGTCAACTCCACCCGCTTGGGATCCACCAATACCAGGCGGAGGTCAAGCGGTGTGTTATTAAGCAGGAGACTGGTGAGAATAGCATTGACAAGCACTGACTTACCGGAATTGGTTGTGCCGGCGATCAACAGATGAGGCATAGCGGTCAGGTCCGCGACCACTGGTTTTCCAGCGACATCTTTCCCGAAAGCGAACCGCAAATTCGATCTGACCTTCCTGAAAGTATCCGTATCGATCAACTCGCGCAGCGAGACCAGCGACAATTCTGAATTGGGAACCTCGATGCCGACATATGCCTTACCCGGTACAGGCGCCTGAATACGAATGCTGGGTGCAGAGAGCGCGAGCGCCAGGTCATCCGCCAGGTTGACTATCTTGGCCACGCGTACACGGGTACGACCAGTTCGGGTTTCGATGAATTCAGGCTCCACCCCATACTGAGTCACAGCCGGACCGCGTTGAATTTCGACGATACGCGAGGGGGCATCGAAGGAAGCAAGCGTTTCTTCAATGATGCGCGCGCGGTCTCTATCGTAATGAGATTGCACCGCGGTTGGAGATGCGGGATCGAGGATCTCGTTCACCGCGGGAATTGCCCAGGGCGCTGGAGGTGTGGTCACCCTGGTGTGTACAACCGGAGTGGTCTCCGCGGTAACAGCGGGGCTTCTTTCACCTTTTTCTCTTGTTTCCAGAATTTTTCGCTCGGGTTGGGAAGCGCGCCCGATTACCGCTATTGGCGCGGCGTTTTCTTCATCGATCCTTAGCGGTTTGTACCCTTCAGGTAGATCCACTGGCGATTCGCGCTTAACCTTGTAGGGCTTTGATTTAATGAATTGAAACATCGGCTGCCGAGGGGTCTCTTCTTTTGGCTTTTTTAGTTTTTCGAGGAGGATGTTGATGCGCGAGGCGATCTCAGCCAACGGGAGATTGAGGATAAAAAGCAGTGATACAACGGACCAGGCCACGAGAAAGACGGCCTCGCCGGCTACGCCAAGGGAGTTTGCCAATATACGGTCAAAGAAAGCACCGGTGTAACCGCCGCCTTGACCGGCTTTGGCAGTAGCAAAACCACCACCAGCAAAAAAGTGAAACCAGGCGAGTACATTGAGATACAGCAAAATAATGCCTGCCAGGCGCCAGTAAGAGATGCGCGGTAACTTATCATAATGCCGCAGCAACAGAACGGCACCCCCGATGATCAAGCCCAGCGGGATGATCACCCCACCCCAACCGGCAATCTGGGATGTGGTTTGGGCAATCCAACCCGTGAGTGCACCATTAGACCTGGAAAATAGAGCCACAATAGTGAGCACCCCGGCCAGCACGATCACCCCGCCAATAAAGTTCAGACGCTGGTCAAGCGTGAGGCTGGAACGCGAATACTGCTGACCCCTCCGTGACGAAGACCGAGAGGACTTAGGCGGATGAGCGTAAGATTTGCGTGTTTTTGTGCTTTTTGCCATACTGTTTTCCAACTAACAGGTAAAAGGATGCAGGTTTTGTACCATTTTACCATTCAACCCTGGCACTACCCGGGACTGAAATCACTGTATGGGATGGGAACAAAATAAACTGAAATTAGATCAGGGAATGAGAGCGCGGGCTTTGGCTAGAACACGTTGGGTGGTCTCAAAAGCAAGCTGTGGCAGATCATCCAGCGAAAACCAACCGAGCTGGTCAGCGTCATCCGCGGCGGCGAGCGTTCCACTCAACACATGAGCCTGGTAGACGAGGAAAATATCGGCGCCGCGGCTGTGTTCACGTCCGGAAAGCAGATCAAAGAGATCATCAATCTCAACGATCAACCCGGTCTCTTCACGGCACTCGCGGCGCGCAGCGGCAGCCGGATCTTCGTACGCGTTAACAAATCCAGCCGGGATGCTCCAAGTTCCCGTGAAAGGTTCCATGATGCGCCGGACTAGAAGCACTTCGCGCCCACGCAGGAGTAAAACGCCTGCCGCCACCTTGGGATCTTCATAATGCACCCAGCCGCACAAAGGGCAGGTGAGGCGCTTTTCTCCCATCTGCAGTGCTTGCTGTAGAGGTGCGGCACAAATCGGGCAGAACTTGAAACCTTCCCGTTTATGGCTATGCATGTGTGATCTTGCGCAGGATGATCGCTCCAGCTCCAGCCAGGATGGCACTGATTCCGGCGATGATCATAACCAACGCAGGTGCGGGTAAAACACGCCGAGGTGCCGGAGGCGATTCCTCGCGCAGAGGTGCTGTTTCGATCATGGTGCCGGCTTCCGCTTCTTGCGGAATACCCAGGATAAGGGTTGAGAGGTCCGAGTCAGCGGTTGAACCTTCCTCGCGGGCTTCAGGGGCGGGTTGGGCGAGCGCTTCTGGTGCGGGTTCAGAGAGAGGCGGGGTTTCTGCTTCAGCATCGGGAGGAAGCAAAGGTGCAGTTTCTTCCGCAGGTGCTCCGCCGCCCACGCCTGGTTCAGCGATAGGAAAACCCGGTCCGCCTGCTCCGCCGATGCCGTCTCCCCCGGAATATACTTCTTTTGCGACAGTGCCATCACCGCCGCCCATACCCAGCACAGGGTTCCAGTTGATGATCACCGGCGCGGTCTCTACTGCAAGGTCACTTTCAGCGGTAAACATCTCTGCCTGCGGCGCCGCAGCCTGACGCGCCAAGCCACCGCCAAAGGTATTGAAGGTGTAAACGACTACCAACATCACCGCCGCGGCGATGGAAACAAAACTTAAAGCGGGCTGCAGCCATAAACCCCGAATGGGTTTGCGGACTTTTTCAGCAGCAAGGGTGAAATTGCGCGGCGCGCGTTTTTGCGGCAGGGCTGCCAGCAGACGCTTTGTATAAGCAATTTCGTCAAGAGACTGTTTAAACAGCGGGTCTACCTTGAGGCGATCTTCCACATTTGCATTTTCGGCAGGTGAAAGGCGTGCGTCAAGATAGGCTGAAATTAATCTCCAATCCCTGTTGTTCAGTCTCTCAGTCATCAGCGTGCTCCACCAGTAAGACGAAATTGAGGGGGGAGAAGTTCCTGAAACTGCTGCAGGCAATCACGCAGTTTCAAGCGTGCGCGCGCCAGGCGGCTCTTGACCGTGCCAAGCGGTGCGCGCACAGAGCGTGAAACTTCGTCATAATCCATGCCCTGCACGTCCACCAGCACAACCACGGCGCGGAACTCGGGTGGCAGGTTTTCAAGGCAGTGCTGCAGGGCATGCTCCAATTCGGCCTGATCAAAAGCCTGCTCGGGCTGCGGGTCATCGGAGGCCAGCCAGTCGGCGGACTCCATCTCCTCACCATCCTCCGGGTTAACCGGTTCAAGGGGAATGGTCGGGCGGCGCTTTTGGCGGCGCAGCTCGTCATAACAGCCATTGGTGACCATGCGCATCACCCAGGCTT
>CAYMGO010000089.1:0-6653 GCA_964390015.1 uncultured Anaerolinea sp.
CAACTACCAACTGGCAGGTCATCCCGATCACTGTGGATGGTGAACTCCCATTAAGACTCAAAGATAACCTCATGGTTAAAAGTTTGCGTCCTCCGCTAAAGGCTGAAGAACTCAGCAAGGCAATCGTTGCATTTGAAGGCATCGATTTTCTGGTTTTCTGCACAGCCGGTGACCTGTTTGAGGTTTCGCTTCTGGATCACTTCAGCGCAGCACTGTCCAGGTATCCTGCAGCTGATGTCTATTACTACGATTGTGAGCTGCAGCAAGTGACGCGAGATGGGTGCATTCCATTCTTCAAACCGACCGCAGATTCTCCAGAGCTGCTGCTTTCACAAAACTATCTCGCACGAGGATTCATCCGCAGGGCTTCCATTGTTGATCTCGATCCTTCTCTGCGTGATGTTACCGATCCGCTTGTGCTCGAATTTGACTGGTTGATGCAGCTTCTCGCGAAGCATGCCAGCACCTGCCACATCTCCCGTCTGCTGCTCACGCAGGCTGGCCCGAAGGAGGAGACGGACGCAGGGATCGATGCGATCATCCGGGAACATCTGACCGCAAAGGGATTTTCTGAGGTGGAAGTTAAGCGTGATGCGTTGGGCAGGCGAGTTACCTGGAACGATGAAGAACCTTCGGTCTCCATCATCATCCTCAATCGCGATCACGGCAGTTGGCTGCGCGCATTGGTAAATTCAATCATTACGCTCACTGATTACGCAAATTATTCGTTGATCATCGTCGATAACAACAGCACCGAAGCAAATGTATTAAATTACTACTCCGAGCTGGAAAACAACAATCGTGTGCAAATCGTGCACTATGACCGCGGTTTCAATTACTCTGAAGCGATCAACACGGGCGTGGCGCGATCAGATGCCGAGATTATCGTGCTGCTCAACAACGACATGCAGGTGCAGGACCCCAGTTGGCTGCGAGAGCTTGTACGCTGGGCAGGTCACCCTGAGATCGGCGTTGTGGGGGGCAAACTTCTGCATCGCAACCGCACCGTCCAACACGCGGGGATTATCCTGGGGATGAACGGCTTCATCGGGCATCTCTACCTCAACGCGCCTGAGCATTACCACGGACTGGCCGGCTCAGTGGATTGGTACCGTAACTTTTACGCCCTCACTGGTGCCTGCCAGGCGATGCGCCGTCAGTTGTTCCACCAGGTGGGGGGCTACGACGAGCGCTTCAGGCTCGCGTTTGGTGATATCGATTTCTGCCTGCGTGTGTTCAAAGCTGGATACCGCAATCTTTACAACCCCCACGCTGAATTGATCCATTTTGAAGGCGGCTCGCGCGGTTATGAAACCCCGGTGAAGGATATCCTGTTGGGATATGAGGAGTTGGGATACTGGTTGAAGGAAGATGACGCCTACTTCTCGCCAAACCTGACCTATGCCCCCATACCGCGATGTAGCTTTACACCAGACGCGGTCAGCGTGCGCCTGGCCAACATAGACAACCGCAAACGTTCACTCGAATCAAGTGTAGAACAGGGGTCCTGACCTAATTCCGGATCAATCCAATCAGCAATGGGCATGCGATCAACACGCTGAGCACGAGCAGGATGATGGCCATGGTCAGCGCGGTTTTTGAACCGCTGCCCGCAGCCCGTTCCAACACCGCTTCATGTGGGTTGGCGGGATTGTAGTACACCATCACGCTGCAATTTACAGGATATTTACCCGTAGTTGTTTCCGCCTGTGCCGGGTTGTTGTACCCACGAATACCGCCAAATGAAACCTGCTTGCCGGTGTTTGATTGTCCGCCTGCGAAATATGTATACTCGATGTGTGGATAGTAATGTACCTTGATGTTGCCATCGTCGTCGCTGGTGGAGCTCTGCCTCACCTCTGAAACAATAACAGTGCCGGGTGCAGCTGGCCAATTCTGGCTGGCTCCTGCTTTCTTTTTGCTGCTCAGGCTGTAAGTGAGCAGACCGATACCGGCTGCCAGAGTTAATAACAGGAAGAACCCGCCGCAGATCAAACCAAAGTTGAGCGGTAAATTTGCCATTTAGAAGTCCTTTCCATTCCCGGCCAGGCAGGATATTCAATTTTTTATGATTACTTTTGCTGAGTTTTCTCTGCGATACTTGCCATCAATTCACCGACATTGGCAAAGTTCTGGATTTCACTCTGGTCAAATTCAAAACCGAACTCCAGTTCAATGGCGATCATCAGGTTGATGTGAGACAGGGAATCCCATTCATCCACATCATCAGCCGTCAATTCCGGTGTCAATTCTATTGCATCATTATCGAACACCGTTCGAAATACTTTGGTTAATCTTTCTTCAAGTTCCATTTTTCACTCCATGGTTGAAACGTCGCCGGGATCTTTCCCCTCATATAACGCCTTCAATACTCTACGTAATATCTTACCACTTTGATTCTTTGGAATCCGGTCAATTACATGAAATTCCGCCGGAATTGCCGTAGTCGAAACCTTGTTGGAGACATAGATGCGGCATTTCAGTTCCAGCTCCCTGGTCCATTCCTGGTCATTGCGCAGCTTGATGAATGCGATGATACGTTTATGGATGAGGGGGTCATCCGCGCCGATCACAGCCACATCCACGATCTCGGGGATCTCCAGAAGCGCACTCTCCACTTCGAAGGGTCCTACCAGGTGGCCTGCAGTGTTGATCACATCATCCGCGCGGCTCACGTACCAGAAGTATCCATCCTCGTCAGAATATGCCAAATCACCGGTGATGTAGATATCCCGCCTGAACTTGTCCGCGTAAGCGGCGTCGTTCCTGAAGTAATTCCTGAACATTGATCCCCAGCCCTTGCGCAGGCACAGCAAACCCTGTTTACCGGGTGGCAGTAATTCCATTTCCTCACTGCAGATCAGAGGCTCAACGCCTGCCCTGGGGGTTCCCATCGAGCCGGGTTTGACGGTCATCGGCGGCCGGTTGGCGATCATCATCGACCCGGTTTCGGATTGCCACCAGTTGTCGTAGATCTCCACTTTAAACACCTTTTTTCCCCAGAAGTAGATCTCGGGGTTCAATGGCTCGCCAACGCTGTACATCCGCTTCAGATTGCTGAAGTTGTGTTGGGCGAATTTGACGACGTCCTCCTGCATGAGCATACGCAGCGCGGTAGGTGCGGTGTACCACACGGTGACCTGGTCTCTTTCCAGTATTTTTAGCCAGTTATCGGCGTTGTAGGTGCCGTTGTATTGCAGCTGCCTGGCGCCGGTGCTGAACGGAGCGATGATGCCATACACCAGGCCGGTAATCCAGGCAGGATCAGCGGTACACCAGTAAAGATCATCCGCCTCAAGCTGCATGATCTCTTTGAAGGACTTCTGCATGTCTGGCAAAGCGCCATGCACATGCAGCGCGCCTTTGGGTTTACCCGTGGAACCGGATGTATACTGTAAAAATGCAGGGGTCTCCTGTTCTACCTGGTGCGGGAATTCAAAAACAGTTTCTGTATCCTCCAGCAAACGCTTCAGGCTGAGCACCACATCGTTCTGGTGCTCATCAATGTCAATGACCAGGATGCTCTCGAGTGCCGGAAGTTTATCCTTGATGGAAATGATCTTCCTAAGCAGGCTCTTGCGGGTGATGACGACCCGGGCATTGCTGTTGGAAAGACGATCCAGCAGCCCTTCTTCTCCGAGTGTGCCAAACAGGATGCTCGAGATCGCCTGTAGTTTGAGAATTCCGAAGAAGCAGCTGATGAGCATTGGGCTGCGCGGGATGAAGATGCTGACCGTTTCTCCCCGGGTGATGCCAATTTTTTTCAGTACCTGTGCGACCCGGTTTGAGTCACTTTCAAAATGGTTATAGGTGTAGCTCGTTGATGTCAGATCGCTATCGATCCACAGGAGGGTTTCTTTACCTCCTTCGCCGTTTTCCACGAACCTGGTCACACTGCCGTACGCGATATTCTCAACTGTCATAGTCACACCTCTATCAGGGGCTGATGGTCCAATTATGAGTAACTGTTTGATTACGTCCACCTAAAAATAGAACATCGTCCACATCATGCTGCAGCAAAAATTCGGAAAGCGAGAAATGGTCGTCAGGATAATTACGGATATCAACAGAGTATGTATGATGATAGTGAGAAGCCAACAGAGTCTCAATCGAATTAACGTAAGAATCTCCAATTATGAGAAGATTTCGATCGGATCCGTTTTCAGAAACAAATTCATGGAAATCGTCATCTGCGCCATAATATTCGATGTAATGATCTGTAAAAGGTTTCTTGGAATACTCACCTGCGAGATACTCGTACATCTTATTTAACTTAAAATCATTGCCGTTTTTATCTAGAATTCTGAAGGGAGGTAAATCAACCATTGCCACTTCGAATGTGTCTGGTGGTTGTACTTGATAAACAGCAAAGCGCGCCAGGCGCCCATTAAACCCAACATCAGGAAAAGCATATATCTGATCGTGGGGAAGGATCGTGGAAATTTCAGGGTAGTTAATTGCCAGCATTTGATGAATAATTTCATAAGCGCGCAATGTGCCATGAATATTCCAGTGATGATCAGTGCGGTAGAAATACTTAAAATAATCATCAAAAGAGGTGAAAACCAGCATCCCCTGATCCAGATCTTCAGGTGCCCGGGGCAGAAAATACTCTAAATAATGACCTTGAACAGGCTCAGGGCGGTAAGAATTCAAAGGGTTAGCTTTTGAATATTCCAATGTCTCAATGTGGAATGCATAAAAATTAATATCAGGATGTGCGTCTATCAGAGTCTCATAATTAGTAATGGCATTATCAATTCTTTTGATATCACTTTCCCTGATTCTGCCCGGGAAATAGAAAAGTGTGGAAAGACCATGCCGGGTTTCATAGATACCCGAAGCCCTCATGTCAGTTGGAAGGACTGTATCATCTTCAAACATGTATCCGAGGCGTATCATAAGACGGTCGAATCCATACGATGCCTGAATCCATAACGAACGCATCGGAAACTGGTCTGAGCCCGCGGTTTCCAGTTGCTTAGGAAATAATCCGGATTCGAATTTTGTTCCAATAATTTTCCAAGCTTCTACTGGTCTTCTCTGTAAAACCCTTTTTGCACCCGTTCTGAAATCCTGAACCGGAAAAGGCGGGAAAGGATTGAGATACCTGTATTCGATCAAAGACCAAGATGATTTGTCGTTATCTCTTAAAAGCCAATAACCAGGTACAACAAAAATTACCAGGAAAAAAATGATCAAGACACGTGAATATAGAATCGAGTTTTTCATAAATTTTTATCAGAATTGTGCATAAATAAAGGCATTAAAGCCCTTTGAGAGAATCGCTGATATAGAAAGAACGAACAGAGCCATGTAAACCAGGTCAACAATGAAACGCCAGAGACCCTTTTTGTTATCTGCTCGTTTTTCAAGAGTCGAAAATAAAGGTACACAGAAAATCATCGCAATAATCAGAAGTGGCAAATAATAAATGATCAGCAGTGAACGCGCTGTCACATCTGCTGTCCATCCGTTATTACCAACAAGAGCTTTCAGAAAGGGACCCCAGTTCCCTATCTCGGTGATGCGGAAGAAGACCCACCCCAGCATGACCAGCGCCATAGCATAAAAATGCTGGATAAAAACCGGCAGCTTCTTTAATAATTTGCCAAAACCACTTGCTTCGAGTGCCAGTATCAACCCAAAGTAGACACCCCAGATAACAAAATTCCAATCGGCCCCATGCCAGAGTCCCGTCAGGAAGAAGACAATGAGTATGTTCGATTGCTGGCGTAAGAATTTTTCCCGTTTGCGAGCAAATTCCAGCGGAATAAAAACGTTGGTCCGAAACCAGGCGGTGAGGGTCATGTGCCACCTGCGCCAAAAATCGGTGATGCTGCGGCTGATATAGGGGAAATTAAAGTTTTCAGGCAAGTCAAATCCAATCATCTTGCCTAAACCGATAGCCATATCTGTGTATCCGGAAAAGTCCAGGTAAATTTGAAGCGCATAAGAGATTAACGCCAACCAGGCCAGGTCAGTTCCGAGCTTTGAATATTCAACATTAAATATTTTATCTGCTACGATACCAAGCGAATCAGCCAGGAGTACCTTTTTCGCCAGTCCGGCAATAAAACGCCTGGCTCCTTGCATCATCTTCTCAGGGTCAAGTTTTGGACTGAACAAGCCACCTTTCACCTGCCCAAAACGGGTTATTGGCCCCTGCAGCAGCTTGGGAAACATGAGCAGATAAGAGCTGAAACGGATCAGGTTTTTTTCGGCTTTTTCAGATCTGTTATACACATCCAGTACATAAGAGATGCCGGAAAACGTGAAGTAGGAAATCCCCAATGGGAGTGCCTTGGATTCGTAAAGGATATCCAGGTTTACCAGATCCGATATGGATTGCACCAGAAACCCAGTGTATTTATAAAAGAACAACGGCAGTAAATTGATTAGAATGGCTCCCCATATGATTGGCCGGGCAAAGGGTTTCTTGCCATTGTTGATAATTTTGCCAATGATCAAGCCAAAGATGTAATTAGCAAAAACAAGCGCAACCAGGAATGGTAAATGCGCAGGGTCGACCCAGCCCAGAAAAATCATTGAAGCAACCACAAGAACGCCGTTGCGCCAGTTGCTAAAGGGTAGTATGTAGAAGAGCAACAGGAATATAGGAAGGAATAAGAAGATGAAAGTTATGCTTGAAA
>CAYMGO010000090.1:0-6400 GCA_964390015.1 uncultured Anaerolinea sp.
ACTTCAACAGGCTTTGGTTTCGAGGTGGAGGTTGTGGCCAAGGTAGCCAAGTTGAAATGCCGGGTCTACGAGGTTCCAATTTCATACTATGGTCGCTCTTACGAAGAGGGAAAAAAGATAGGCGCCAAAGACGGGCTGATGGCGCTTTTGTACATCCTAAAGTACAACATATTCACCAGCAAAAAGGCTTCTTTCAGGGACCTGCAACAATAATCTATATGATGGAGACGAAATGACCCTTTCGAGAGGGTCATTTCGTTTTTAATAGATAGGAGCTTCGGATAGTTATTTGTTATCAAGCAGGTTCTCAGACTGCCAGAGCAATTAAATGTATAATCGGACAATAGAAAACTAGAGGAGTGGAAACCATGGATGAGTTTGATGTGGTTGTGATCGGAGCGGGTCCGGGCGGCTACGTCGCTGCCATCCGGTGCGCGCAGCTGGGTAAGAAGACCGCCATCATCGATAAACAATGGCTGGGTGGCGTTTGCCTGAATGTAGGCTGCATTCCTTCCAAAGCCTTATTAAAAAACGCGGATGTCGCTCATACACTGCGTGAACGCGGACGGGAGTTCGGTTTTTCATTTGAAAACCTGCAACTTGATTTCGGCGCCGCGGTCAAGCGCAGCCGTCAGGTTTCAGACAGGCTCACGCGCGGTGTGGGCTTTTTAATGAAGAAAAACAATATAACCGTGTTCATAGGCGAAGCAAGGTTCACTTCACACGAGAGGGTGGCTGTTACCAGTAAGGATGGTACTGTGCAGGAACTGACAGCAAAGGATTTCATCATCGCCACTGGCAGTACGCCTTTCTCCATCCCGGGTGTGACCATAGACGGGGAGAAGGTTGTCACCTACCATGAAGCCATCCTTCAAGAAAAATTGCCAAAATCGGTGGTGATCATCGGCGCAGGCGCCATTGGACTGGAATTCGCCACTGTCTGGAGCGCCTATGGCAGCCAGGTCACGCTGGTGGAAATGCTGCCGCGTATCGCGCCGCTGGAAGATGAAGAGGTAAGCGCCGAGCTCACCAAGGCGTTCAGCAAACGCGGAATCAAATGCCTGACAGAAACCAGGGTGCTGGGTATTGAATCGACCGCGGATGGCGTGCGCGTGAAAACCAGTAATCAGGATGGTGAAAGTGTGATCGAAGCTGAACAAGCGCTGATGGCGATCGGTTTTAAACCCAATAGCCTGAACCTGGGGTTGGTAGAGATCGGCGTGGAACTGACAGAACGCAAGCACATACTAGTTGATGACCGTCTTACTACCAGCGTTCCGGGAATATGGGCGGTGGGTGATGTAACCGGCAAACTGCTGCTGGCACACGTGGCCTCAGCCCAGGGCATCCGCTGCGCGGAGGCGATCGCTGGTATGGATGTAAAACCCCTGGATTACAACATGATCCCGCGCGCCACCTACTCCCATCCGCAAATCGCATCGTTTGGCTACACCGAAGCCCAGGCGCGTGACCTGGGTAAAGCTGTAAAAGTGGGCAAATTCCCCTTCCAACCCAATGGAAAAGCGCTGGGGTTGGGAGATTACGGCGGCTTTGTCAAGTTGATCGTTGACGAATTCAACGGAGAGATACTGGGTGCTCACCTCATCGGACCTGAAGTTTCGGAACTGCTGCCGGAACTGACGCTGGCGCAACTGAACGGACTCACCGCTGCGGATATTGCCCACAACGTGCACGCCCATCCAACCTTGAGCGAAGTTTTAATGGAAGTTGCCGAGGTGGTGGAAGGAAAAGCAGTACATATTTAGAACGTCCGCCGGGAGCTATTAACTATCGGTGGAAGTATTCAAAACAAAAGCAAAAACACTTCAAGGAGGACTCATGTACACAGATCAGGACATCACCAACCTTGTCACCCGTATCGCCGTACTGGAGAAGGAACTTACGAATCAGCCGCGCACCCAGCAGCAAATACCTGATCTGGGTATTCTCTCCAGCAACTTCCTTACCCGCGCCTTTTCAGTTTGGGGTCTTTACTTCGTGGCAAATTTGCTCATTGGCATCGTTTTCGGTTGTATCTTTGTTGTTCTGGGACTGATTCTTGGCGCAAGTTTCACAGAGATCATTAACCAGGTATTGAGGGGTTTTCCCCAGTCCTGAATCGAAAAGACCCTATGCTATAATCACCTCCTGACTGAAAGAGGTGAACATGGTTCTACAGAGAATCGTACGCGTTTTTGGGGGCGACCCTCACAAGCGCGAAATCGAACAACTTTCCCTGATCGCTGATGAGATCAACAAACTCGAAGCCGCATTCGAGGCACTCAGTGATGATGCATTACCCCAAAAGACACAGGAATTTAAACAAAGGCTCGCGGATGGCGAAACGCTGGATGACCTCCTCCCGGAAGCTTTCTCTGCCGTCCGTGAAGCCAGCAAGCGCACCCTTGGGCTGCGCCATTACGATATTCAAATGATCGGCGGCATGACCCTGCACAACGGTAAGATCGC
The DNA here is from genome assembly GCA_964390015.1 of uncultured Anaerolinea sp. GTDB lineage: Bacteria > Chloroflexota > Anaerolineae > Anaerolineales > Anaerolineaceae > UBA6107. The sequence continues at coordinate 2,470 of CAYMGO010000090.1, forward strand.
CGAAATGCGCACCGGTGAAGGCAAAACCCTGGTCGCCACGCTACCGCTATACCTCAATGCACTCAGCGGACGCGGTGTTCACCTGGTGACCGTTAACGATTACCTCGCGCGCCGTGATGCCCGCTGGATGGCACCCATCTACCACTTGCTGGGGCTCAAGGTCGGTGTGCTGCAGATGGCTGCCCGCACCGAGAACGGCCGCAAGGCTTTCGTGGTGGACCTTGAAAAACCCAACGCGCGCGAAGACCTGCACATGCTCGCGCTGGTTGACAGGGCTGAAGCCTACAAGGCGGATATTGTTTACGGAACCAACAGCGAGTTTGGTTTCGATTACCTGCGGGACAACCTGACGATGAGCCTGGCGGAGCGCGTACAGCGCGATCACTATTTCGCCATTGTTGATGAGGTTGACAACATCCTCATCGATGAAGCCCGCACCCCGTTGATCATTTCAGGTCCGGCGTCCGATGAAACCGAAGACTATTTGAGGATGTCGCAGGTGGTTCGTGCTCTCAACCCCGAGGATTACGAGGTCAACGAAAAAGATCACCAGGTCTCTCTCACTGAGATCGGTGAAGCGCACGTCGAAGAGATCCTCAACGAGCCTCTGCGCAACCCCGACCGCCCTGAAGACATCACCCCGGAACAGGCACGACTGCTGGGGTACCTTGAACAGGCTTTACGCGCGCAACACCTCTTCAGACGCAACAAGGATTACATTGTCCAGGGTGGCAAGGTAATCATCGTGGACGAATTTACCGGCCGCCTCATGCCAGGCAGACGCTGGTCAGAGGGGCTGCACCAGGCGGTGGAAGCCAAGGAAGGGGTCAAGGTCGAGCCTGAAAACGTGACCTACGCGACCATCACCATTCAGAACTATTTCCGCATGTACGACAAACTCGCCGGCATGACCGGCACAGCACTGACCGAAGCGGAAGAGTTCTCAAAAATCTACAAGCTTGAAGTTCTCCCCATCCCGATGAACCTGGAGTATGTAGCCGCCAAGCAGGATTCCCCGCTGACGGTCGTGGATACGCGCGACAGGCAAAATTACCCGCTGCAGTACTACGCCAGGAAGGATGAACCGGGCAAAGAACCTGTGTTCTGGCGCCGGCAGGACTTCCCGGATATGGTGTACCGCACCGAGGAAGGCAAACTACGCGCGATCGTCACGGAGATCGTCCATTATTATGCCATTGGCAGACCGCAGCTGGTGGGCACAACCTCGGTAGAACATTCCGAACGCCTCTCGCAGCGGCTCAACGCGGAATCAGTGCGCCGGCTGGCCCAAACCCTGATCATCCGCGACGCCTGGCTGGAAAAATTCAACAAATCTGCTGAGATCGAAATCTCCGAGCTTCAATTCCTGAACCGCCCGTTGAACGAACTCAACGTTGCAGAGATGCGCCCGGTTGCCCGCCAGGCGGGTCTCCCATCGATCAACCCCGAGGACATTGAACTGCTCGATCGTTTGCTCAAGGTCATCGATCTCGACGCTTCTCACAAGGAACGCGTGCTTGAGGTGCTTAAAGGTGGTGTACCGCACCAGGTGTTAAACGCGCGCAAGCACGACGAAGAATCGCAAATTATTGCCAAAGCCGGGGCTTTCGGCTCAGTGACCATCGCCACCAATATGGCCGGCCGCGGTGTGGATATCAAGCTGGGCGGGGAACTCAACGAGGAAGTGCTGGCGGATGTGATCCGCGTGCTGGAAAGAGCCGGTGTTGCGGACCCCTATGACCTGAGCAACGAAACCCGCCGCAAGGAACTGGAAAAACTAACGACCGACGACTATGGCATCTACGAAGAATCAGTGGCCACCTTTGTAAACTATCTCGAGGATATGAAACGTGTGCGCGCCCTGGGCGGTCTGCATGTCATCGGCTCCGAAAGGCACGAAGCCCGGCGTATTGACAACCAGCTGCGTGGACGCGCCGCGCGCCAGGGCGACCCCGGATCTTCACGTTTTTACCTGTCACTGGAGGATGAGCTCATGCGGCTCTTTGGCGGCGGGCAAATGGAAGGGTTAATGACGCGAATGAAGGTCGATCCAAGCCTGCCGATCGAAAGCGGGCTGTTGGGGCGCATGGTGGAGCAGGCGCAGGAGCGCGTGGAAGGCAACAACTTTGACGTGCGCAAGCACCTGCTGGAATATGACGATGTGCTGAACTCTCAGCGCAAGCGTATATATGCGGAACGAAACCGCGCCTTCGAGAAGGATGACCTGCATGATGATGTGCTGGAGGTCTTGCGTACTGAGATCAACGAACGCATCCCTATTGCGTTAAAAGATGAAGAAGGCCCTTGGAAGCTGTTGAGTTACCTGGAAGAAGTGCAGCCTTCGATGGTATTTGATGCAGAAGGGATCAGAGTACCCTCCTACACAATACGCCTGGTCGTGGATGAATTACAGCAGCGCATCGGTAATGAGCCTGATGACGGCACGATCAAAAACATCATTATCGAGATCGCCGAAAAGGCGCTGCAAGCGGAGAACGAACACATCCTGAATGCCACCAGCATCATGCTACAAAAAACAGAGGAAACAGTAGACCAGATCAGCGCTGAACGCCTGGATAGTGTGGATATTTTCTTCGATGGGCTTGGAACCGCCAGGGAGGAAGAGGGAGATACCCCGAGGCGGCCGCAGGAGATGCTGGAAGAATTGATCAACCTCACACGAACCCAGCTGCGCCTATCATCGGAAGACCTGAGGGCTCTGCCTGATGGCGACGATGCAGTAAAAGAAAAGATCAATACCCAGGTGAAGAAAGCGCTGAACTTGCTGGCGGTCACTCGCACTATCGGTGCGGTTGAGCGCCGGCTCGACGAAACCCTGAACCTCAGAGCAAGCGACCTGCAGGACCTGGACTGGAACGGCGTTTCGGATGCCATCATGACACAGGTGGAAACCACGCTCGAGAAGCGTGCAGTGTCGCTGTTATCAGCGCAGGGGCAGATCACTCAGAGCCTCGACGCGGCGTTGAACAGGACAGAAAGCGGTTCAAGCGAAGACAACCGCCTCACTGATCTATTACTGAATTCGAGTGTCGGTTCCAGGGTTGCCATCGACCCGCGTACGCATCAAAGGGGCACACGGCGGATCATCCTGGTAAACTTCATCTTCCACGCCGCCAGGCTGATCCAGGACCGCCCCGTACCGGAGATCACCAGGGAGATCCTGGAACATCTTGAATTGACAATGAATAAACTGGAGGAAGTGTGGGGAAAGATCGAATTTGAGCGCTTCCGCTTGTCGGGAAGTTCAATGGGCAATCTTGATGCGGGACTGCAGCAATCACTGCGAGCAGCGGTTGGCGAGCAAAACTTTGCCAGCCTGCTGGACGCGCAGCCTGACAGTCTCTCCCCCGAAACACGTCACACAGTCGAAACGCTGCTCGGCAGGCGGGTTCAGAACCAGATCTTCAGGCACATCCTGCTGAGCGTGATCTCTGAGTTATGGGTTGATTACCTGACCCGCGTGGACGCCTTGAGGGTTTCCGTCGGGCTGGAAGCATACGCGCAACGCGACCCGCTGGTGCAATACAAAGGGCAGGCCTCTGAGCTGTTCAAGAATCTGCTCAGTGATATCCGCGGCGGAGTGATAAGCCGAATGTTCCTGTTTCAGCCGCGCCGCCCGGGTACCCAGGCACAGGATAGGCCTGCACCCGAAGCGATCAGTACCACAAACCAGAATGAGACAAAACAGGCGCAGACTCTCAATAAAAAGAAGCGCAAACGGCATTAAAACGGGTATCAATTAATAAAACTGTATATCATTCGTTTGATTCCTTGAGTATATTGGAGTCAAATGATGTATAATAATTAATCGTTGTAGCCCAGGGTTTAAATTTAAGATCCGATTTCAACTCAATAGGGCTAATCTTAACTGTCGGAGTTCACAAATCTTATGGACCAGAATGTCACGCAA
>CAYMGO010000091.1:0-6350 GCA_964390015.1 uncultured Anaerolinea sp.
TGATCCTGGCGCGTTCGTACATCAGGGTGGAAGCGATGCTGCGGGCGGAGAAGAAGGCGGCGATCCGTATGATCGAGGCGGAGAAGAACAAGGCGCGCAAGGATTTTGACCGCACGGTGAGCAAAACGGTTGTAAACATCATCGTAGCTGCGCCGGGTCCGCAAAAAATCATTGGTGATATTCGCCAGGCGATCAGGGGGGCGCGGGAGGCGGCGGTGGCGGTGCAGTCAGCCCTCGAGGGGGGCAAACCGATCGAAGCGCTTGGCGAAGCGCTATCGAAGAAAGTAGGGGATATTGTAGCGGTGCAGGAACTGGCGCGGGGATTGGGGTCGATGGTGGGGCGCAAGATCGACCGCGCTCTTGGAGGTGTAGCGGGCAGAATGGAAGGCATGATCGGAAACCTGCAGGAGGGGCTGGGGGAGGGCATCGGCCTGTTGGACCAGATGGATTCCGAGGTGGCCGTGCACGACAACCGTGAAAGGCAGCCAATCTCGCTGGTGGAAGACGCCGGCATGATCAAGGAAATTTTCACCGTTGACCGCATGAATCCGGTGGTTGACGTGGTGGCGAGCGCGTTCGCGGGTGGGGCGGCGCTTGGGGGCAACCTGGGCGGAGCGACGCGCGGGGATATGCATGACAGGATTCGCGACGCAATGGTGGCGGGGCGCATCACTAAAATTCAGAGCATCGCGGCGCGCAGTGGAGTGGGCACGACCTACTGTGTGGCGGTGGGGAAGGGGATTTACGAGACAGCGGCGCAGCAGCTGGGGCAGACGGTGCAGCAGGCGCGTGACCCCGAACGCGCGGCGTACCTGGTTTGCTATGACAACCAGAGCGGGCTGCCGGTGTCGGTCAGGATGGTTGAAGAGGAGATTGCAGCGCCAACCGGCGAACCAACGGCGTTTGTTGTGCCCGCGGGCGCGCAGATCCCGGCGGGGGTCTACATAGGCACCATTACCTGGCACGCAGCGATAGAAGCTTCAATGGTGAGCATCAATAGCGAGATTATTATCAATGTAGATGCTGACGGAACCGTCAACGGAACCTCATCGGGAAAATTGGTTTCCACCACAGAAGAATGCCTGTGGGAAGACGTAACGGGCAGCGAGTATTCCGAAATTTTCTTGAGCGCCACGTACACAGGTGCCATGGGTGAGGTCGAAGGGGTCATTCAGAGCCTGGAACTTTACAACATTGAGGTTCACTCGACTTGTCCGGGCGAAACGACCGTAGATCCTATCCAATTACCCCAGGCGGTCAATATACGGGTGGATGGGGATACCATGACCGGTACCTCAACAGGAGTCGCAGGTGATGAGACGGGTCTTTTTATTTATACTTTCACTGCGACCAGGCAGGAATAATATCGAAGTCTAAAAGACATCAGATGACATAACCATACCCAAAGAGTGTGGCGTAAGGGGATACCCTTGCCTGAAAAATTTGCATTCTCTTAACCTGCCGTTAATCAATTGTTAATCGGGTATGTTTATTATGATGTGTGATCCTCATAAGAAGATCGAATGGAGGCATCATTTAAATGGCAGAACTTGAACGTGTCCTGTTCCTATGTACCGGTAATACCGCCCGCAGCCAGATGGCCGAAGCTTTTCTGCGTCACCACGCCGGTGAGCGTTTCGAAGTGCACAGCGCCGGGCTGGAGCCGGGGGTGATGCGGCCGCTCACGCTGCAGGTGATGGAGGAGGCCGGCGTCTCCATGGCCGGGCACTTCAGCAAGGGGGTGGAAGTCTACCTGGGCAAGCTGCACTTTAATTACCTGATCACCGTGTGTGACAATGCCGAGAAGAACTGCCCGGCGGTGTGGCCGGGGGTCAACCAGCGGTTGCACTGGTCATTTGAAGATCCGGCCGCTTTTTCGGGTTCTTACGATGAACGGTTGAACAAGTTCCGCCAGGTACGCGACCAGATCGAATGCAAGGTGCTGGAGTGGATTAAAGGGGTGTGATCTGCTCCCCCAGTTTCTGGCTGCAAATAATTAATTACCCCATCCTTTTAAAACCGCTCTATCAAATACGTATCAAGTCTACGAAAACCGGTTTGTTCTCATATCACCGGTTTTCTCAAAGCGCCTTATAATATCGGTTCGTGTTGATCAACATTTCCAGGAGATGCTTCTTATGTCAGATGCTGCACCCGCGTTACAGAAAACTGGTTCAATTGGAGACTGGCTGCTGCGCCTGGTGAAGGGTGTCATCATCGGCATCGGCTTCATCACCCCGGGGCTATCCGGTGGTGTGCTGGCGGTGGTGTTTGGCCTGTACGAGCCGTTGATGCGCTTCCTCGCCAACTTGAAGGAAAAATTCATTAAAAACCTGCTCTTCTTCATCCCGGTGGGCATCGGCGGGGGCATCGGGGTGGTGGCTTTCTCCGCGGTGGTGGATTGGGCGTTCACCAATTATGCCGCGCCTTTCATCTGGCTCTTCATTGGTTTCATCGCTGGTACCTTTCCCTCGCTGTTCAAGACCGCGGGCAAGCAGGGTCGCAAAGCCTGGCACTGGCTCTTACTGGCAGCTGTTGCGGCAGGGATGTTTTTGCTGATGAACTGGATGGAGACCATCAAGAATGTCACCCTGGCACCGGGTTTCCTCAACTGGCTGATGAGCGGTGCGCTCATCGGGTTGGGAGTGGTGGTGCCGGGCATGAGCCCCTCCAACTTCCTCATTTATCTCGGCCTATATCAGCCGATGGCCAACGGCATCAAGACGCTGGACCTGGGCGTGATCATTCCCCTTGCCCTGGGGCTCATCGTCTGCGTCCTGCTCTTCGCCAGGCTGGTCTCGTGGCTGTTCAATAAAGCCTACACGGTGATGTATCACCTGATCCTGGGCATTGTCGTCGGTTCCACGATGGCCATCATCCCGTCAGGGGTGAGCGGCTGGACCATCGCGATCTGCGCCGGATTGTTCTTCCTCGGGTTTGCTGCTTCGTATGCGCTCGCCAAAGTGGATGAAAAACATCCACACGAGTCCATCGTGTAATCAACACACTCAATAACGAAAAGAGTCCATACATGACAGGCAAGGAAAAGGGTTCTGCCAGCATCGCGTCGATTAAGAAACTGCCGCGCAACATCTGGGCGGTGGGCTTTACCAGCATGTTCATGGACATCTCCAGCGAGATGGTGCTGAACATCCTGCCGCTCTTTCTCTCCAATGTGCTGGGGGTGCAAACCAGCATCATCGGTCTCATCGATGGCATCGCTGAAGCCACCGCCAGCCTCCTAAAATTGTTCTCCGGCTGGCTTTCTGACCGCCTGGGCGGGCGCAAGTGGCTGGCGGTTGTTGGTTACGGGATCTCTGCCCTGGTCAAACCCTTCTTTTATATCGCCAACAGCTGGGGGCTGGTGGCGGGGGTGCGCTGGGCTGACCGGGTGGGCAAGGGCATCCGTACCGCTCCGCGCGACGCGCTGGTGGCGGATTCGGTCACTCCGGAGGTGCGCGGGCTGGCATTCGGCTTTCACCGTGCCATGGATACCGCCGGCGCGCTCATCGGCATCCTCATCGCCGCGCTGGTGGTGTGGCTGACGCAAAAGAGCGACCTGGCGCTCGCTCGTTCGACCTTCCAGATCATCGTCCTCGCCAGCCTGATCCCGGCCTTCCTGGCTGTGCTTTCCCTCATCATTGGCGCCAGGGATGTGGCAGTGAAAGGGCAGCGCGCTGCGCCGAAGTTTTCCCTGCGCAGCATGGGCAAGCCGTTTTCCATCTTCCTGGTCATCGTCAGCCTGTTCACGCTGGGGAATTCAGCTGATGCCTTCCTGGTACTGCGCGCGCAAAATCTGGGTGTTTCAGTGCTGGGTATTCTCATTATGCTGGCAGCCTTTAACCTCATCTACACGCTGGTCTCAACACCAGCCGGTTCCCTCTCCGACCGTATCGGACGGCGCCGCTTGATCATTGGCGGCTGGCTGGTGTACGCGGTCATCTATTTTGGCTTTGCGCTGGCGCGTGTCAGCTGGCAGGTGTGGGTACTTTACGCGGTGTACGGGGTGTATTACGGCCTGGCTTACGGGTCCGCCAACGCGCTGGTGGCTGACCTGGTGCCGGAGAACCTGCGTGGCACGGCTTACGGCACGTACAACGCCATCATCGGGCTGCTGGCGTTTCCCTCCTCATTCATCGCTGGCATCCTGTGGCAGGGTATCGGCGGCTGGAGCGGGTTTGGCCCTTCAGCCCCGTTCTTCTTCGGTGGATCGCTGGCGCTGCTGGCGGCGCTTCTAATGCTCTTCTGGATGCCGAAGACCGGCGCGAACGGTGCAGCATAATCCCGTTGATCAACCTGGTTATTACCTCAAACAATAAGTAGTAGAATTATCCAATGATTCGGGTCATAACTGACAGCACCTGTGACATACCTGAACATCTGGTGGCGCAGCTGGGCATTGAAGTGGTGCCCCAGGTGTTGATCTGGGGGGAAAAGCAGTACCGTGACCGTATCGATATGCAGCCCGGTGAGTTCTACAAGCGCCTTTCAAGTGATGTGGAAAAACCACGTTCCTCCCTGCCTGGCGTAGCCGATTTCAAGCTCGCTTACGAACTTGCGGCCGGCCGCGGCGCGCATGAGCTGGTGGTGCTCACGGTGAGCAGCACGCTAAGCGGTACATATGAAAATGCCAGGCGGGCAGCGCAGGCATTTTCACTGCCCGTTACCGTGGTGGATTCCACCGGTACCTCGATGGGGATGGGTTGGCAGGTGCTGGCGGCTGCCCGTGCTGCGCAAGCGGGAACGGACCTCAAAGGCATCCTGGAGGGGATCGACCGCGTGCGCCGCCGCATTACCCAGATGGTCGGATTGGATACGTTGGAATACCTGCACAAAGGTGGACGCATCGGCGCGGCTGCCAAGTGGGCGGGAACGCTTTTAAAGGTCAAGCCGCTGGTCGCGTTTAATGTGCTCACCAACCTGGTCGAGCCCATCGGGCTGGTCAGAACCTATACCGCCATGATCGAAACCCTTTACCGCAAATTCTTTGAGCGCGTCAGAAGTGTGAAGAACCTGCGCGTCGCCGTACTGCACGGCAGCGCGCTCGGGCAAGCTGAAGCGCTGGCGGAACGCATCTGTACGGAGTTTAACCCCCTGGAGATTTTCGTCAATTCTACCGGTCCCGTGGTGGGGCTGCACACCGGTCCCGGCGCGCTGGGGCTCTGCGGTTATGCGGACGACTGAATAGCTGTATATCCTGCAATCGGACAAACGATCGTATATTGACCGCATCACCCGTCCTAAGTAAATCCATAAATTCACTTATAAAAACGGCTGATCACCGCGATTGATTTTCACAAATCAACTTGATAATCAAGTTGTCATGCCGTATAGTATATTAAAACCATTTTGCGCTTGTGAAATATTTTTGTGGTGCGCGTGTTAGTGTTTTCGCAGATCAGGCAGTAACGGAAAATTTTTTTCCTAAGCAGGAGATTGATAGATATGATCAAACAACATGGACCCGCGCAGTCAATACTTTTGCATTTGCTTCCAGGTTTGATCATTTTTTCATCGATTGTGTTTTTTTCCCACCCCTACTTTTCGCGAATATTAGGCGTCGACGGGAGATTAAGCCCTGTTGTGGGCTATCTACTGGGCTTGTTACTTGGTTTATTGCCTGTCCAATTAGGCATCATGTTAATTGCGGGTAAAACAGAAACCGGAAAATATTCCATCAGAAAGATCATAGGGTTCACAGAGAAAAGCCGCATCAAGGACTATTTTTTATTTGTTCCCTTGCTAATTTTTTATTTCTTAATGTTATTTGTTGTTATTGCACCTTACATACAACCCTTTCTTGTTCAAACCTTTTTTAACTGGTGGCCAGAAAAGTATAATTTTCAACTGCTCTTGCAAAACCCTTCAATGGTGTCCGGGTTTGATGGGATAAAAGTTCTCATTATTGTTTATTTTTTGTTAAGTTGTATTACCGGACCGTTCGTGGAGGAATTGTATTTCCGTGGCTATCTCCTTCCCAGAATGGATGGATATGCCGGGAGATGGGCGCCGTTTATTAACACGGTCCTGTTTTCCATCTATCACTTTTTTTCCCCATGGGAAAACCTGATCAGGATCGCTGCATCCTATCCACTTATCTATCTTGTCTGGAAGAAAAAGGATATTCGTTTTGGAATGCTGGTTCACATTATCGTCAATACTATTGGAGGAATAATTGCATCTATAATAATTTTGACCATTTGATGGCGTAAAATCCTACGGATGGTTGAAATTGTATCGCTAGTCAAAAGCGATTATTCTATAGTCAAGTAAATAGGAAAGATGCAGAGGAGTCTGATGATTCAAGCAGATTTGTTTGGCGGCATTGAAGCCGGGGGAACGAAGTTCAT
>CAYMGO010000092.1:0-6323 GCA_964390015.1 uncultured Anaerolinea sp.
CGGATGGGTTATCCATGCTGCCGCACCTGATGGGGGCTTTCAGCCCGCTTCCCAACGCTGTGGCCAGGGGGTCGTTCACCGGGTTCACCCTGGCGCATGGCCGGGGGCATTTTGTCCGGGCAATTCTCGAAGCTGTGGCCTTTTTGCTGCGCCAGAATATTGAATCGATCGAAAGTGCCGGGCTCAAGGTGTGTGAAATCCGCACCAGCGGCGGGGGATCACACAGCAACCTGTGGAACCAGATCAAGGCGGACGTGACCAATCGCCCGATTTTGCGCCTGGAGACCGAGGACAGCGCTTTGTTGGGGGACGCCATCCTGGCCGGGGTCGCCTGCGGCCTTTTTGACTCGATAGAAGCCGCCTGCAAAAGTTCAGTAACGATCAAGGAACGCATATTACCGGGACCCGACACCGAGACCTACAACGATGTCTACAGGCGTTATTGTGATCTGGATAAGACCCTGGGTGATTTTTTTCAACGCAATTATTAACGATCATAAGGAGTGACAACATGAAAACGAAAGTTGGTGTGCTGGTTTTAGCCCTGCTTGAGGATGACTACAATAAAACGGCGCATGTGCGGCCGATGGCTCAAGCTGTGGCAGATAAAATTGGTGGGATCATCGGCAAGTATGCAGAAACTGTCCTGCCAAAACTTGTTGAGACTGAAAAGCAAGCCGAAGAAGCCGCGTTGATGTTTAACGCGGCGGATGTTGACCTGATCATTGCTGTGGAAGTGGCCTATACCAAAGGGATCGTGCCCACCCGCTGCTTCCTCAAAACCACCGCGCCCGTACTGGTCTGGAACACGCAGCAAATTGAAGCGCTGCCGGAAGACGCCGATTTTGACCTGATCATGGTCAACTCCGGCATGTGCGGTGTGCCTGAAATGACCTCCGCGCTCATCCGCATGGGGCGGCCTTTCTGGATGGTCACTTCTTTGATGGATGACCCCGCTGGTCAGCAAAAGGTGGCTGAGCACATCCAGGCGGCTGGTGTGATTCGCATGCTGCGCAGCTCCAAGATTGCCATCGCCGGACACGCTTTCGAGGGCATGACCGACCTGATGATCGATCAACTGAACATGCGCCAGTACGTCGGCCCGGTGTGCTGGCCGGTGGAGCCAGAAAAGGTTTCCGTGGCGATGGAAGAGCTTGCGCAGAAGGAGGTTGACACCTTAGTTAACCTTGAGCGCGCGCGTTACAAGGTGGATATGGATGCGGCTTTGTTTGAACGGTCCTGCCGCCTGGCGTTGGCGCTTGAGAAAGTGATGCGCGAAGGTGAGTTTGATGCGCTGGCTTCATTCGACCAGGTGTGGTTGACTGACCCGCGCGTGGGCATCATCCCATCCTACGGCACCGGGCGCCTTTGCGAGATCGGCATCCCCACCTCCACTGAGGCGGATATCACCACCCTGACCGCGATGTTGATCCTGCAGGAGCTGGCCGGGCAGGCTACATTCCTGGAGAATTATGTCATCGATTACCGCCAGGACGCGATGATCCTTTCGCATGACGGGCACGGCAACCCGGCGATGGCAGAGAAACCTTCCGATGTTTCCGTCAAGCACAGTATCTATTACGAGGGAGTCCATGGTTTCGGAGCGGGTTTCGAGTTCGCTTACGCTCCCGGTCCGGTGACCAATCTGGCACTGATTCCGTTGGGCGGGTCGAAGTGGCGACTGGTGGTTGCAGAGGGCGAATCGATCAGGATCACTCCGCGACCGGTTTCTGCTCCGCAGATGCTTTTTAAGCCGAAGCACCTCAAGATCACGGATTGGTGTGATGCCTGGTGCAAGGCGGGTTCTCCGCACCACATGGCACTGGCGTACGGCCACCTGGCGGAGAAGATCCGCTTGTTTGGTGAGATGGCCGGGTTGGAAGTGGTGGTTGTTTAGTCGTTCAAGCATATTTTGATGGCGGTTGATGAAATGTACCCCGGATTAACAATTACTCCTCCTTTCTTTGAAATCGGTCCGAAGGCTTACCTCTACGGCAGGCAGGCTCTCGAACTGGCGCTGCACGCCGACGGTCTCGCACAAGAATTCGGGGTACAGATCATTTTCACACCGCAGTACGTGGATATTCCACTGATCGCCGGGCGGGTGCAACACCTGCTCGTGTTTGCCCAGCACATGGATGCCTTGAAGGTTGGGCGCGGGGTGGGTTCCGTCCTTCCCGAGGCGGTAAAGGCCGCCGGAGCAAAAGGTGTGCTGCTCAACCATACGGAAAGGCCGCTGGCGTATGAGACCATCCGCGATACGGTTCAGCGCGCAGATGAGGTTGGGCTCGCGACGCTGGTTTGTGCGGGCGATATCGAACAGGTGAGGAGGGTGGCTGTGCTTTCTCCCAATATCCTGCTGGCAGAGAGTCCGGCGCTGATCGGCACTGGTGTGAGACTGGAAAATGACCGCGAAGAAATCACCAGGATCAATGAGGCGGTTTGGGAGATCAACCCGGATGTATTGGTTCTGCACGGCGCGGGGATTAGCGATGAAAAGGACGTGTACCGCATCATCGCCTGCGGGGCGCAGGGCACGGGTTCAACCAGCGGCATCATCCTGGCGAAAGATCCACAGGCGATGTTAACAAAGATGATCCGGGCGGTGCGCGAAGCCTGGGATAAATATCACTGAAAAAGAGGAAAATATGGCCGTATTTCATGGTTCATTCCAGATTCAGTCTGATCGTCGACCGACATTTGACGATGTGACAGAGAAAGTTGAAACCTTGCTGACACAGACCGCAATCAGGGAAGGCATCGTGCTGGTGTACTCCCAGCATACCACCTGTAGCGTAATGATCCAGGAAGCGGCAGATGACGTCAATTACTGGGGAACCGAACTGTTGATGCAGGACCTGGTGAACGTGTTGGAAAAGATCGTCCCCACCTGCCGCACGGAAGGTCAGTACCTTCACCCGGGACCGATGCACATCGAAGCCGCCCGGGGCAGGGATGAATTACCCAGCTGGTCGTTAAACACCGACGCGCACCTGCGTTCGGTGTTAATGGGGCGCTCGGTCAGTATCCCCATGATCGATGGCAGGATGATGTTGGGTGAGTTCGGGCGCATCTATTTTGCAGATTTTGACCAGGTAAGAGCGCGCGAGCGTACCGTAAGGGTGCAGGTGGTTGGCGATTGATATTTTGTGGGGAAAGGGTGTCAGGTCGGGCATATGGTTATCACGTATAATCATGCAGTGGATCGATTGGAGGCAGGGATGGTTGATCTAAATGCTGCAGAACGCAGATCACAGATTGCCCAGATGGTGCTTGAGCGTGGCAGGGTCCAGGTTGCTGACCTTGTAGCGCTGTTCCAGGTGACAGAAACATCGATCCGCCGCGACCTCAACATTCTTGAAGACGCGGGCAGGCTCAAGCGCGTGCATGGTGGGGCAGTCCCGCTGCTGGGCAACACGCGCACCGATTCCTTCGTTGAAAAAATGAACCTGCACATTCACGAAAAACAACGCATCGGCAGGTTCGCCGCTCAAATGATCAATCCTGGCGAGGTGGTGGTATTTGATTCGGGTACCAACACGCTGCAGGTTGTAATGAACATCCCCGCCGCCCTGCGCACTGGCAATTCGCTGACACTGGTTACCAACTCTTTGCCAATCGCGCGCGAGGTTTTAGCCTGGCCTTCGCCGAACCTGATCATCCTAGGCGGGTTGTACCTCGCCGATTACCAGGCGACTGTCGGTCCGCAGGCACTGGCGCAAATGAAAGAATACACCGCCGATAAGTTGTTCCTGGGTGCAGATGGCCTGACAGTAAAGGGTGGGGCGACCACCGCGCATATTCTGATGGCAGAGCTTGACCGTATGATGGCCGAGCAATCGCGCCAGATCATACTGGTGACTGAAAGCCGCAAGCTGGGGCGTATCGGTTTCACACCGGTGATTCCTGTTAGCCGAATTGATACTTTGATCACTGATACAGACGCGCCGATGGATATTGTGAGGGAGATCGAGGACCAGGGAGTAGAGGTGCACCTGGTTTGAGGATATGTCCAGCGGGGAACTGGGTGGATCAGCTGGACGATCGTGCAATGAATTGCCATTAAATGATTAACGCGACCGGGTGGGTCGCGTTATTTTGTGTGAATTTGCATTACTGACGCTAGGTTGGTTTCGTAATTAGGCTCCTCAGCCACGCGGGGATCTCCCGAACGCGCTGCATGAACCTGCTCCTTTTCACATCAGCCCGCCAGAGGTAGAGCACGTAGGCTCCTAATCCGAGCGCCGCGCCGAGTGCGTCCAGCAGCAGGTCCACCGCATCCGTGCTCCACACCAGAGGACGCGCAGGATGAATGATGCCGCTTAATCATTCAATGTGCGATAGAAAATTTACCTGCGGTTATTGAGCCTTCATTTTCAGCGAATACCCTCAGATAAAAGGGTTTACGACTTTCACCCCAATCAGGTGATGGCCGGTCTTTAAATCCTCAGAGTATAGAATATTACACCCACCGCGCAGTGCTCCTGCAACGATGAGCGCATCATAAAAAGAATACCCGGTCTTTTCAAAAATGTCCAAGGCTGAGCTGTATAAATCCAGGTCAGGAAAAATATGACATAGTGGATGTAATACTTTAAGCAAGTAAACCTTTGCATCCTCCGGTTTTAATGGGATCATGAATTTTCGTATTGACACATTCAGGAATTCCTGTAATACCTGCCAGCTGATCATTCCATTGCCAGTTTGTAGCGCATCGGCAATTATTGACAAAGCCCGTACTTTCTTGTCCGATTGACTATCATCAAAACAGCATATGAAAACGTTCGTGTCAATAAAAAATTTATCGCTCATTCAATTCATCTCGTGTGAACGATTTGCCAGTTTTTGCATAAGAAAAGCGATCCATCAAAGCCGAAAGGTCGGCAACCGTCTGGGGAGCCTCTGTATATTGTTCCAACCAGCGACGAAACTCGGCATTCAGCGTTGTTTTCTGGAGCTTTGCCCGCCTCCGAGCTCGGTCGATCAAATTTTTTCTCGCACTTAATGTGATGTTCTGAAGCATCCTAGCCTCCTGTAATAAGAAATACACTAAGCATAGTGTACACTATAAGCAGTGTAATTACAACCCGTGTACTTCTTCGACACCAGAATTTTTCGGGGGTTCGATCTGATGTCCAATGTGATGGGGTATATCCGTGTTGGATTCGTAATACATGAAAAAGGTTGATGATCAGCTTTTTCCAGGGAATTGCGTGTGCTTATTGGGTGGATGGAACGACCATTTTTACTGGTTTAATCAATCGGAATGATGAAGAACATCGATTATGCTATACTGAAAACATGAGCTCACTGTATTCCGATACCCATCCAAAAATGGAAGCCCTCCAAATCCAGTTGTGGCGGCAGGCCAGCCCAACTCAAAAGATGCACATGTTGGCACAGTTGAATGCCTCGGCACGGCTTCTCGCTTTATCGGGACTACGCGGGCAGTTTCCGGATGCGAGCGAGGCCGAATTAAAATGTAAATTGGCAGTTCTTCTACTCGGAGAGGAACTGGCCCGCAAGGTTTGTGGAGATAACAAGATTGCTAAATGAGCCGATCGAAGTGACACTCTCCACGCCCTAAAGGGGGGGAGCTTCTTGGGACACGCACGGCGCAACCGCCCACGTTAGCTCCCAACGGGATTGTCCATCCCGGTTTTGTAATGCTCTCTGCAAGATATTTATGGCGGCGTTTACATCTCTGTTCATCGATACACCGCAATCACAATCAATCCAGCGAACACGCAAATCCATATCCTCAAAAATCCTCCCGCATCCAGAGCAGGTTTTGGATGTAAAAGCAGGGTTTACACGCACAACTTCTCGACCAGCTTCTACCGCTTTGTCGGAAAGCCTTTTTGCGAAATAACCCCACCCGCCGTCCATGATGCTCTTTGAAAGGTGGTGATTTTTGACCATGTTTTGAATTTGTAAATCTTCGATGGCAATCAAGTCGTTGTTCACGACCAACTCATTTGCCAGTTTGTTCAGGAAGTCCTTGCGTTGGTTAGCGATATGTTCGTGGTGCACTTGTAAGGCACGAACTGCCTTTTTGCGATTGTTTCCACCCTTCTTTCGGCGTGAAACGATGCGCTGTAAAATACGCAACTTCGCCTGTCCATCCCGATACCACTTCGGATTTTCAACCAGTTCACCATCGCTCGTTGCAATCAAAGAGTTGATACCAACATCTACTCCTATTGCCAGACCTGTTGTTGGGAATCGTTTCTTATCTACTTCACAAGCAAATGACGCGAACCACTTGCCTGCTTTTCTGGTGATTCGCAGTGTTTTGATTTCACCTTCAAGTGGTCTATGCC
>CAYMGO010000093.1:0-6234 GCA_964390015.1 uncultured Anaerolinea sp.
TTATCGAAGCTGGGCCGTGCTTCGTTACCCAGGTAAGAACTGCGCAAAACGAAGGTTATTCGGCTGTGCAGCTGGGTTTTCAAGAGGTCAAACCCAAGCGTTTGGCCGGTGGTGAGCTAGGCCACCTGAAACGCAACAATCTTCCCCCTCTTAAGTACCTGCGCGAATTCCGCGCCAAAGAGGTCCAGGTAGCAGAAGGTGACAAAATTGATGTCACCCTGTTTGCTGTTGGAGAGAAGGTGGATGTTTCAGGAATCAGTAAAGGTAAAGGTTTTGCCGGTGCAGTGAAGCGTTATCATTTTCGCGGTGGTCCCAAAACACACGGTCAATCAGACCGATTACGTGGTCCGGGCTCACGCGGCGCTACAACCACACCTGGTCGTGTATTCAAGGGATCACGCGGACCTGGTCATATGGGCAATGACGCTGTGACCGCACAGAACCTGAAAATCGTCCTGGTCGATGCAGAACGAAATGTCATCGGTGTCAATGGCTCCGTGCCTGGGGCACGCGGCGGCCTCGTTCTTATTAAAGAATCGCGGAAAGGTTAGGTCCGAGGTTTTTTATCCGTTTACCTGGACTAAGGGAGCTAATGACAATGGAAGTTGAAGTCGTAAACATGGAAGGCAAGAAGGTCAGCAAGGTGGAACTCCCGCCGGCGATCTTTGAAGCCCCTATCAATATTGATCTGATGCATCAGGCTTATGTGATGCAGATGGCGAATGCCCGGCTTGGAACCCACGAGACCAAGGTCAAAAGTGATGTTTCAGGTGGCGGCAGAAAACCATGGCGGCAGAAGGGGACCGGGCGCGCGCGCCAGGGTTCGACCAGGTCTGCCCAATGGAAAGGTGGTGGAAAGATCCACACCCCGCACATGCGTTCTTACGTTCAAAGCATGCCGAAGAAGATGCGCCAGGCAGCGCTCCGCTCTGCGCTATCAGTTAAAGCGGCCGAATCATTGATCGTGGTGGTCGATGAGCTAAAACTCAAAGAACCCAAGACTCGCTTGATGGCAAGCGCGCTGAACATACTGGCCGGCAATGCGAGCGCCCTCGTTTTGATCCCCGCGACGGAATCTTACGAAGGTGTACTGCGCTCCACCAATAACATCCCTGATGCCAAGGTGTTGAATGCCAATTACATCAACATTCGCGACATCATGGTCTATGACAAGGTGATCATGCCCGTTGATGCGCTTGAGTTGATCAAGGCAAACCTGGGAGGGGTAGGAGAATAAGATGAGCACTATTTATGATGTCCTCCGCCGCCCTATCGTGACCGAAAAAACCAATTACATGGTCACAAAGCTTCACCAATACGTTTTTGAAGTGGCAGATGATGCCAACCGTACCATGGTGAAGGACGCGGTTGAAAAATTGTTCAATGTCAATGTCCTGCGGGTCAATATCATCAACGCGCCGGCGAAAAGATCACGCCGCGCACGCAGCCGCAGATTGCAGATTCGCAACTCGGAATATAAAAAAGCGGTCGTCACGCTCAGTCCTGAAGACCGGATTCCTATCTTTGAAGGGGTGGAGTAATGGCTATCAAGGTTTATAAACCAACAACACCCAGCCGGCGAGCGATGACCGGTTACAGCTTTGAAGAGATCACCAAGGATAAGCCTGAACGCTCTTTGATCGTGATCCGTAAAGCTCACGCTGGCCGGAATAATTCCGGTCGGGTGACCGTTCGCCATCAGGGCGGCGGCTCCAGGCAGTATATTCGCATCATCGATTTCAAGCGCGATAAATACGATATCCCGGCACGTGTGGCAGCGATCGAATATGATCCCAACCGCACCGCCAGGCTTGCCCTGCTTACATACGCGGATGGCGAGAAACGTTATATCATCGCTCCGGTTGGTCTGAAAGTGAACGATACTGTTGTTTCCGGTACCACTGCTGAAGTCCGCCCGGGTAACAGCCTGCCAATTTCCAATATTCCTGTCGGTACCCTTGTTCACAATATTGAACTCAGTGAGGGCAAAGGCGGGCAATTGGTAAGGTCAGCAGGAACTTCCGCCCAGTTGTTGGCTAAAGAGGGTGATTATGCCCAGATCCGCATGCCATCGGGTGAGGTTCGCCTGGTTCCACAGAAGTGCTACGCTACCATCGGGCAGGTCGGCAACACTGACCACAGTAATATCAAGCTCGGCAAGGCCGGTAGAAAACGCCACATGGGCATCAAACCCTCCGTCCGTGGTACTGCGATGAGTCCCCGTGACCATCCCCACGGTGGTGGTGAAGGACGCCAGCCAGTCGGTATGCCCGGGCCGAAGAGTCCGTGGGGCAAACCCACCCGCGGTTATCGCACACGCCGCAACAAGAAGACTGATCAGTATATTGTGCGCCGCCGCAACGCAGGCAATCGGTAATCGAAGCGATAACGCTTAACCGAGAAGAAGGGACGAAAAAATGTCTAGATCGCTAAAAAAAGGGCCGTTCGTTGACCCAAAACTACTGAAAAAAATCGAAACCATGAACACCCGCAGCGAAAAGAAGGTCATTCGCACCTGGAGCAGGGCGAGCACCATCTTCCCGCAAATGGTGGGTCACACCATCGCCGTGCACGATGGCCGCAGGCATGTTCCCATTTACATCACTGAGAACATGGTTGGCCACCGCCTGGGCGAGTTTGCCCCCACGCGCCACTTCAGGGGTCACATGTCCGATAGATCCACTGGAGCGAAGTAATCATGGCTACAGATATTCGCGCAGAATTAAAGAATTGCGGTGTTTCCGCTCAAAAGACGCGCCTGGTCATTGACCTGGTTCGCGGCAAGCCGGCGGTTGAAGCAATGACCACACTGAAGTTCACCAACAAGGTGGCTGCCAGGCACGTGGGTAGATTGCTTGCTTCTGCTGTAGCGAACGCTGAAGAGAACTACGGTGTCAATCGTGATGATCTGGTGGTATACACCATCACAGCTGATGACGCGCCTATCCGCAAGTGGCGCCGTTTTGGTGCACGCGGTCGCTTCAAGCCGTTGTTGAGACGCTCCTCTCACATCACCGTGGTGCTGCGAGAGAAAGAATAGAAACCAGGAGGACGGCGGGTTAAACCACCGTCTGAGTGAAAAAGGACACCAGGAGAAATTATGGGTCGAAAAGTACATCCAATTGGTTTTCGTCTTGGAATCAACCAGCCCTGGGAAGGGCGCTGGTACGCCGAGGGATCAGAATACCGCACCCAACTTCACCAGGACCTGGTCATCCGCAGGATGATCCAGAAGGAAGGTGACAAGGCGGGAATTTCCATGGTAGAGATCGAAAGGTTCCCCGGCAAGGTGAAGGTCGTGGTTCACACCGCGAAGCCCGGCATCCTCATTGGCCGCAAGGGTGATTCTGTAAAAAAGATCCGCACTGACCTCGAAGCTCTGACCGGTAAGAAGATTGATCTTGAGATCAAGGAGATCAAGGCGCCAGATTGTGACGCTTACCTTGTTGCCAAGAACATCGCCGGACAGATCGAGCGCCGTGTGAGCTATCGCCGTGCCATGAAGCGTGCGCTGCAACAGGCGATGCGCCAGGGAGCTGAAGGGATCAAGGTATCAGTCTCAGGCCGCTTGAGCGGTGCAGAAATGGCACGTATCGTCTGGTTGCGCGAAGGTCGGGTTCCACTGCAGACACTGCGTGCGGATATCGATTTTGCCCGCGCTGAAGCCCTGACAACCTACGGCAGGATCGGTGTGAAGGTTTGGGTTTACAAAGGTGAGGTCATCCCCGGTTTGGAAGAGAAGGTTGAATCCACCGAGGGTGTGTACGTAAGTGAGTAGATTCTACACCGGGTGCGTACCCGGGTATTGTGAAAGAGGTAGCAGCTATGTTGATGCCAAAACGTGTTAAGTGGCGCAAAGTGATGCGCGGCCGGATGACCGGCAAAGCGCAGCGTGGAGCAGACATGATCGTCGGCGAGTACGCTCTCCAGGCGTTGGAACCTGGTTGGGTAACCGCCCGTCAGATCGAAGCCGCCCGCCGTGCCATCGTGCACTCAATGAAACGCCATGGAAAGGTATGGATCAGGATCTTCCCTGATAAACCCTACACCCACCGCCCGCCCGAAACCCGCATGGGTAAAGGTAAAGGTAATGTGGAGTACTATGTCGCGGTTGTAAAACCAGGCAGGATCATGTTCGAAATTAGCGGTTTGGACCGTGAGGAAGCAATTCACGCGTTGAACCAGGCTGGTTATAAATTCTCGATCAAAACCAAGGTTCTGGCCCGCGGCCAGGAAGCCGGGGAGGGTTTATGAAAACCGCAGAGATCCGCTTACTGTCCACAGAAGAGATCAAGACCAAACTCGCAGATACTCGTAACGAGTTGATGAACTTCCGGTTTCAGCTGGTCACCGGTCAATTGACCGACACCAGCCGTTTGAAAGCCACCCGGCGTCAGATTGCGTTGTACGAGACGATTTTACGCGAACGCGAGCAAGGCAAGAAACTGGAAGGTGCAAAATGAATGAACGACGTCGAATGACTGGGATCGTAACAAGCAACCGCATGATGAAGACGGTGGTGGTTGAAGTTGCCCGAACATACCGGCACCCGCTTTATCACAAAGTGGTGCATGCCCGCCAGAAGATCAAAGCACACGATGAGCTGGGATGCCTCATTGGCGACAAAGTAATGGTCGTGGAGTGCGCTCCCATCTCAAAGGAAAAAACCTGGATGGTTCAGTCGATCCTCAAGCGCGAAGGCAAATCGCTTGATGTGGCTGAGGAGGCGGTTGAATGATCCAACAGGAATCTCGTATAAAGGTTGCAGACAACACTGGCGCGCGGGAATTACTCGTGATCCAGGTTGTGGGCGGCTCAAGACGAAAATACGGTGGTGTAGGGGATATCGTCATCGCAACGGTGAAATCCGCCGCGCCTCAGGGTTCGGTCAAGAAGAGCGATATCGTCAAGGCTGTCATCGTTCGGACTACCAAGGAATGGCGCCGTGAAGATGGTTCATCAATCCGTTTTGATGATAATGCCGCGGTGATCCTTGATGCTGACGGTCAGAATCCGAAGGGTACACGCATCTTCGGCCCTGTCGCGCGTGAATTACGCGAGCGGGGCTTTATGAAGATCGTCTCTCTGGCACCAGAAGTATTATGAGCAGAGAGATAGGAGCGATTAGATGAAAGTAAAAATTCGTAAAGGTGATCAGGTCGAGGTTATCAGCGGCACCGAGGACAACAAGGGTAAGCGCGGCGAAGTGATCAAAGTTTTACCTGAAGAAAACCGTGTGGTTGTGCAGGGTGTGAACACACGCACCAAGCACCAGCGCCAGGTGCAATCGCAGGGTCGCACAGTAAATCCGGGCATTGTTCGTTTCGAAGCGCCGGTAAGCATCTCCAACGTTGCGATTGTCTGCAAGAAATGCAACAAAGCCACGCGCGTGAAGCTGGTCCGTGAAGGTGACAAGACCAAGCGTCAATGCAAGGAATGCGGCGCGCTGATCGATGAATAAGCCGTTTGGGAGAGTATTCTAATGAATGTATTAAAAGAACGTTATGTGAAGGAAATCTCACCGGCCCTGATGAAGTCATTGGGATTGTCCAACGTGATGCAGATCCCGAGGATCAAGAAGGTTGTCATCAATATTGGCATGGGTGAGGCCATGGACAACCCCAAAGCTCTCGATGCCGCTGTGCAGGATCTGGGTGCCATTACTGGTCAGAAACCCGTGATCACCAAAGCTCGCAAAAGCATCGCCAATTTCAAGCTCCGCGAGGGGCGCGCCATTGGCACCGCAGTCACACTGCGTGGTGATAAGATGTGGGCTTTCCTGGACCGTTTGATGAACATCGTCCTGCCCCGTGTGCGTGATTTCCGAGGTGTGCCCGCTGAATCATTTGACGGGAGAGGGAATTACACGCTGGGTCTGAGGGAACAGATAATTTTCCCTGAGATCGAGTACGACAAAGTCGACAAAGTTCGTGGTATGGAAATTACCATCGTAACTACCGCACCATCTGATGATCAGGCCGCAGCACTGCTGCAATTGCTTGGCATGCCTTTCAGGAAGGAATAGTATGGCAAAGAAATGCATGGAATATCGTGAACTAAGACGGAAACATTCCAATCAGGTGCGTAACCGCTGTAAACGCTGCGGCAGACCGCGCGGTTATATACGGCGCTTCGGTTTATGCCGTATTTGCTTCAGAGAGCTCGCTCTCGAAGGTGAAATCCCCGGCGTGACCAAGTCATCCTGGTAATGCCAATTCGGAGGAAGAAACATGA
>CAYMGO010000094.1:0-6219 GCA_964390015.1 uncultured Anaerolinea sp.
GGGGTCAGGATGGGCATGATGGGGTTCCTCTATCGTACCCCTGATTATATTGGGTTATCCGGTCTCGTCAAGCCGGCTTTTCACCGGCTTTTTTTGACTTGACTTTCACTAATTACTTGATACCTTCGAGATATGTGATCAATGCTGAAGTGACCGAGGCTGATAGACCGCTCTCCCGAGATGTGTTACCGGTCATCCCGTTCTCAGCCTGTTTTGTGGCCTTTTCTTCCGGAGACAGGCTTTGTCCCTGCCCCATCCCCTGACCGGTTCCCCCTTCGAGGCCGGTTCCAGTCCCGATGGTTATGCCATTTGCCTGGGCCCATGCCTGTAACTCAACCTGTGTGAGCTTCATGGCGTTGATGGACGCAATTTGTTCAGGGGTTAATGTGAGTTCGATCTGAGAGAGCAGCGCACTTACTTCCGCTTCAGCGCTGGTGCCGGATTGTGTCAGGTTGTCAAGCGCCTGCCAGAGCATGAGCAACTGTGGAGCCTGTTCCTTGGTTATGGGGAGATCCGTCTCTGCAAGTCTCAAGGTACCGAGCGCCAGCAGTAAGCGAGTTGACAGCGCACCCTCGTAATCATAGTTGATGGATGCAGCGGCACGATTTTCTTCGGCAGGAGCTGGTGCAGCGTTGCCTGATGGCGCAGCTGCTTCCTGGGTTGGTGCAACAACCGCCGGGGTTTCAGCGGGCTGTGTGCTTGATCCGCAAGCGGTGAGGATCAGGGTGAAGATCAGGGCTACAGTCATTACAGAAAAACGTTTCATGTGATAGTTCCTTTCAATTGGAAAGTGGATTATTTTATTCATGTCTCAACGCGACGATCGGATCGAGTTTTGCGGCCTGGGTGGCGGGGTAATAACCAAAGAAAATGCCAACAATAGCAGCAGCACCAAACGCCAATGGGATGGAAGCCGGCACGATGGCAGTCTGCATGGTTCCAAGGGTTCCAAATAGGTACGCCCCTCCAACACCAATGGCCACACCAACCAGCCCGCCGACAAGGCTCAGGATGACAGCTTCAAGGAGGAACTGCAGCAGCACGTCGGAAGGACGGGCACCCAGCGCCTGACGCAAACCAATCTCACGGGTGCGTTCGGTGACGCTGACAAGCATGATGTTCATGATGCCGATCCCGCCAACCACCAAGGATACAGCGGCTACCCATGCCAGCAGGTCTCTGAATGCCGCCGTTGTGGCTTCCTGGGTGGCGATGATGTCTTGCTGCGTCTGGACAGAAAAATCAGGTTTATCCGCCTCGACATCATGACGTTCTGACAATAGTGCGGTGATCTGGTTGATCACGCTGGGGATCTGTTCCTGGCTCTCGGCTTTCACATAGATTGTTCGGACGCGATCGCTGCCGATATTCATACCGGTGATGAATTTTTGGAATATCAGGTTTATTGGCATGTAAACGCGGCCGTCGTAATCCACATCCGATACCATCCCTTTGGCTTCCATTACACCGATGATGGTGAGCTTTGTCTTGCCAACAGTGATCATCTGGCCGAGCGGATCGCTGGTGCCGAAGAGGTCGGACGCGATACCAGCGCCGAGCACAGCCACTTTGGCTTTGCGTTCATCCTCACTGCTCTCGAAATACCTCCCCATGGCGATGGCATAGTCACGGACTTCTGGAAATTCGGCGGTTGTGCCAATTATGGCGATCGCTTCCAGCGTGACGTTGTTGGCTTTTATGGTTTGGGCAGGTGGGGCTTGTTCTGCCGAAATACCCGTGATGCCCACCACCTGTTCATCGATCGCCTGGGCGTCATCGATCAACAGCGTCCGTGCGGCGCCGGGAACCCCACGGGCAGGTGAAACAATGATGAGATTGGCTCCCAGGGCATTGATCTGGTCAGCGATCGCGGCTTCTGTGCCGGCGCTTACCGCGAGCATGATGATCACCGAGGCGACGCCGATGATGACACCCAGGGTGGTGAGAAAGGAGCGGATCTTATTAAGCATCAAGCCTTCCCAGGCTGAGCGTAGAATTTTTATCGGCTTCATGGTTGATCCTTAATACCCATACAGGGTGAATCACCATCGTGGTCATCTGAAAGGATCAATCCGTCTTTAACACAGATAACCCTTCCAGCGTGCCTGGCAATATCCGGCTCATGGGTGACCATCACGATTGTGCTGCCATGTTCATGCAGTGAGCGTAATATTTCGATGATCTCAACACTGGATTTTGAATCCAGGTTTCCGGTAGGTTCGTCTGCGAGGATCAGTGGAGGATTGTTGACCAGGGCGCGGGCGATGGCGACTCTCTGCTGCTGCCCGCCCGAAAGTTCATTGGGACGGTGATGCATCCGCTCCCCCAAACCAACAGCTTCAAGAGACGCAACTGCCCGTGCCTGTGCATCCGAGTCAGATATGTCATCGATTGGATTGTAGAGCATCGGGAGCATCACGTTACCCAGCGCGCTTAATCGCGGCAGCAGGTTGAAAGACTGGAAAATAAACCCAAGCTTCTGGTTTCTCACTTCTGCAAGTTCGTTCTTGCTCAATTGGCTTACATCACGGCCATCCAGGAAATAAGAACCCGAGGATGGACGGTCAAGACAACCGACGATGTTCATCAAGGTCGATTTTCCGGAACCTGAGGGTCCCATCACGGCGGCAAATTCGCCGTTGTCTATCTTTAGGTTGATACCCGCGAGGGCATTCACGGCTGCTTCTCCATCGCCGTAGACCTTCGTCATTTCTTTGATCTCAATTAATGGATTCGTCATTATTCTCACTGTTTTGTCTGCTCAAGGTCACTTGGTCTCAACCGTCCCGGTTGTCACAACATCTCCCGCCTTGAGACCGCTCAAAACTTCCGCGTTGGCGAAATCGCGCAATCCAATGGTGACGGGGGTTAACTTCAGGGAACCATCAGATTGAACAACGAAAACAGCGTAGGAACCAGGCGTGATCTCGCGCAAAGCTTGAATAGGGATGATCAAAGCATCCTTTGCCTCCCCGGCGATGATCTCAACATCTACGGTCATGCCAACCAAGAGGTTGAAAGAGGGGCGTTGCGGTAAAGTACCCCAAACCACGACCACTGGGGAGCCGTCAATGGTCTGCAGTGCCTGTTCAATGTGTGTCACATTTCCTTCCAGGCTAACCTCTGGGAACGCGTTGAAAGTATAGATTGTGCGATTACCTAATGAGAGCCCTGCCAGATCTGTTTCATCCATGTAGAATTTCACGACCAGTTTTTCCATAGATGCAAGCGTGAGAACAGGGCTTGCACCTACAGATTGTCCTAGCATCAGGTTCACGTTGATCACCACACCATCAAAAGGAGCGACCAAATTAGTGTTATCAAGGGCAAGGCGAGCATTTTCATACGCCAGGTAAACTGAGCGGATTTTCGCCAGTGACGTGCCATCTGTGGCTCCGAGAGACCGGGAGAGAGACAAGGGGTCACCTGATTGAACGAGCTCAAGGGCTGTTTGCGACTCACTCAACCTGGCGCTCGCCAGATCAAGGTTGGCCTGGATGGTTTGCGCGTCCAGCGTGCTGGGTTCACTTTCGTAATAAGCCAAACTGGATCTTGCTGCATCCAGCCTGATGCGCGCGTCAGCAAGCGCGGCCATCGCTTTGACTTCTTCCGCTGTATCGTCTGTCGATTCTGAGTAAAAGGCATAGTTTTCTTCGGCCAGCAGTACCTGCTCTTCGGCCGCGACAACAGAGGCTCTCAAAATTGCGAGATCATCATCATTGCCAATTGGATTTCCGAGAGAATATGTCTTTCCTTGAGCATCGACGTATGCGATCTCGGAGTTCACTACATCCAGCTGGATTTCTGCAATTCCGGACGGTGAGAATAAGGCGTTCAGATTGGCCTCAGCCTGGGCAAACGCTGCCTGTTGCGAAGCATTTTCGAGGCTTGCCAAAACAACACCCTTTTTTACTTCCTGACCGGGCGTGACGCTGATTGTTGACACAATGCCGTTCGTGCGAAATCCCAAATCCGCCTGCTCAGAGGATAGAACACTGCCGCTTCCCGCAGCGCTGACGATCAGGTCACCGGTGCGAACTTTCGATGTTTGCAGGGGGGGTGTTTCCTCAGTTACATCTGTAGACCAGGAGGGCTGCCAAATTAAGTAAACGGCGACCGCTGCAAAAAGGATCACAATTGGAATTATCCATTTTTTGTTCTTATTTATAAATGAGTTCTTCATCTATTTCTCCGTTACTTAATAAGATTATTAAGATATATATTCTACTATTAGAATATCTTCTTTAGTCTACAATTAAGTTATGAAGATTGTGTGAATATTTCCGGCAATCCTGTAAATAATTATGGGGCAATTACCAAGGAGTATAATCATCGAATGCCCGGGTATTTCTTTTCTTTTCCGCCGGACCTTTGGCCTGGAAAGCAGGAAGAACCAAAAATCGAGACCAATGATCCAGGGGAACTGATCAATTCTGAGGTTAATGACTACCTGAGCGTCAGGCAACAGAGAAGGTGGATCTTCCCGCGCGCTGCGCTGGTGGGTGCCTGCGCCGGGGTTGTGGCCCTTCTTTTTCGTATTGCCATCAGCAGCGCAGACGTTTGGCGTAACGAGCTGATCGCGCGGGCGAAAAACAATCCTTCTATTGGTTGGATTGTTCCAGTTGTGTTCACCCTGTTTGGAGCGGTAATCTCTGTGGCGATCACGCGTAGGTATGCGCCAGAGGCCAGCGGTAGCGGCATCCCGCATCTTGAGGCGGTGCTGCAGCGTTTCAGAACACTCGATTGGAAGCGGGTACTGCCGATTAAATTCTTCGGCGGTATCCTGGCCATCGGCAGCGGTATGGCGTTGGGTCGTGAAGGTCCCACGGTGCAGATGGGTGGCGCGGTAGGTGCCGGAATTTCGCGGCTTCTGCGTGTTTCACAGCGTGAGCGTCTCACGCTCATCTCTGCAGGGGCAGGTGCCGGGCTGGCCGCGGCTTTCAACGCGCCGCTTTCAGGGTTGATCTTTGTGTTGGAGGAAGTGCGTCGCGATTTTCAACCCATTGTCTTTGGAGCTGCGTTCATCGCTTCTGTAATCGCGGATATCATCGCCCGCATTGGTTCAGGGCAGTTCCCGGTCTTTTCTGTACCTGCATACCCGGTTCCACCCCTTGGATCGCTGCCATTTTTTGCGTTGTTGGGAGTTATCGCAGGATTTGCCGGCGTGCTCTTCAACAAGGTTTTGATGGGGACGACAGGGCTTTTTGCCCGTATACCACCCCGTTTCGCGCTACTGGCAGCCGGTCTTTCTGGCGCGCTAGTTGGTCTTGTTGGTTGGTTTTCTCCCCAGCTCATTGGCAACGGGCATCAGCTTGCTGAGAGTGCCCTTAAGGGAAACCTGGCACTTTCCGCGCTGCCTTTCTTTTTCCTCCTGCGTTTTGTGCTCACCAACATCAGTTATGGCAGCGGCGCGCCTGGCGGAATTTTTGCCCCCCTGCTAGTGCTTGGCGCCCTGCTTGGCGCAGCCGTTGGTTTGCTCGTACAAAACGTGGCACCCGCTCTCATCCCTGTGCCGGAGGTTTTCGCAGTGGTGGGGATGGCTGCCCTGTTCACCGCTATTGTGAGGGCACCGCTCACTGGCATTATGCTCATCGTCGAAATGACCGGGAATTATGCCCAAATGCTGCCGCTGCTGGTGTGTTGTTTCTCTGCTTATGTGATCGCTGAAGCGATGAAAGAAAAACCCATCTACGAGGCACTCCTTGAACGCGAGCTCAGGCGAAGTGGCGACGCATCGTTGTTGAAAGACCCGGTTGTGATCGACTTTATCATCCAGCCAGCGGCACCTTTTGCCGGGCAGCAGGTGCGTTATCTTGGTCTGCCTGCCGGGTGTATCATCGTGCGCTGCTATGATGGCAAGCGAGAGTGGATACCCAGGGCGAGCACGGTGCTTGAGTCGCACATGCGCATCACCGCTGTGATTGCCCCGGAGGCAGTAGGCGCAATGGAGATACTGCGGGAAGGATGTAAAACCAGGGAATAAGTTGCTTCATATTCGCAATTTGAAAAGAGGTCTGTTCTTAAGTAACAGACCTCTTTTTCAATCAGGTTGATGACGTTGCGATCACTCCAGTGTTGCCGCGTGCCTGCCGGCGACCATACCGAAAACCATGGCCGGACCAATGGTCGAGCCGGGTCCCGGGTAGGTGTGACCCATGACCGACGCGGAGGAATTACCGGCGGCATAAAGACCCTTGATGATACCGCCGTCCTCGCGCA
>CAYMGO010000095.1:0-4838 GCA_964390015.1 uncultured Anaerolinea sp.
AACCAGGCGCCGCATCCCAACGCTGCCAAATTGTGGGTAGCCTGGCAGGTGAGCGAAGAAGGCCGCGACCCGTGGGCGAAATTCGGTACATATTTCACCGATTCCACTTATGAGGTTCCCGAAGGTCAGAAACCGCTTGATGAGATGATGTCAATGACCTGGTTCATCGATGAGCAGTTCGCGTACGATCACATGATCGAAGCGCGCGACTTCTACCTGATCAACCTGAGCGAGTAATCTCCATAAATCCTTGTTTCACGGCACGGACCCTGTTACAGGGGTCCGTGCCTGGAACCTGGGTCTGAAAATGACGGTCAAAACGATCGTTGATTGACCTTTCCTGACTCATCGGAAAGGGTGGAAAAAGCACACCCGGGAGCGTGTTATGGTGCTGCAAACCATGTTCTTTGATGTCGGCGGAACGCTTGAAACCTTCAGCTGCACCAGGGAATACCGCATAAAAAATACCGCGGTCCTCAGACAGTACATGACTGAGAACGGTATCGATCTCCCGTACACCGACGAGGAGCTCTACGAGATGATCTCTGGCGGCATCAGCGCATACCGCAAATGGAGCATAGCTTCGATGATCGAACTGAGCACTGATGAGATCTGGTCGGGCTATGTCTTCAAAGATGTATCGTTGGATCACGAGACACTTCATCGAATTTCCGAGCAATTATCCTGTCTTTATGAGTTGAATTATTACGTGCGCGAGATGCGCCCGGAGGTACCCGCGGTTCTGGCGGAGATCAAAAAAATGGGACTGCGTATGGGCTGCATCAGCAACACGCAGAGCGTCACCCAGGTTCCCGCAACCCTGAAAAAGTATGGGATCAGTGATTACTTTGATCCGGTTGTGCTCTCCTCTAAGTACGGCAGGCGTAAACCCGATCCCTCCATCTTCTATCACGCGGCGCGGCTGGCCAACTCCCCCACCGGTGCCTGCGCCTACGTGGGTGATAAGATCAACCGCGATGTACTGGGAGCCAAAAAAGCCGGTTTCAAACTCGCCATCCAAATACGGCATAAATTTGATGACGGGGAGATCGACGAAGGAGCCGAACCCGACGCGGTCGTTGAGAATCTTTTCGACATGCTCCCGTTGTTGGAAGCCGCAATAAAAGACAACAGCAGCAATGGCAGGGCAAACGGCCGCGGCAAGGTGAAAGCCATCTTTTTTGATGCCGGTGATATTCTGTACTACAGGCCGCAGCGTGACCTGCACCTGAACGAATTCCTGTCCGGGCATAAAATCCACCCGGCAGTGAATTTTGAAGTTGAACGCAAGCGCATCAAAGACCTGGCTTTCTCCGGCCAGATGAAGCGGCA
Source organism: uncultured Anaerolinea sp. (assembly GCA_964390015.1). Lineage (GTDB taxonomy): Bacteria > Chloroflexota > Anaerolineae > Anaerolineales > Anaerolineaceae > UBA6107. The sequence goes on from CAYMGO010000095.1 coordinate 1,333, forward strand.
CGATTATTACCGTGAACTTATCCGCCTGTACGGCATCACAGACCCGCAGGCCATTGAGGAGGGGATGAAAGCCATCAGCCGAGATGACGACACCGTGGCGATCTTCGAAGGCGTGCCCGAAACCATTCACGCGTTAAAGGCCATGGGCTTTATCCTGGGCATCATCACCGATACCGCCATGCCGTTTACCCGCAAGCTTAACTGGTTCGAGGAACATGGTTTTGGGCGCGTGTGGGACGTGGTGATCAGCTCCAAGGAAATTGGTGCGCGCAAACCTGCTCCCTCCATGTACGAAGAAGCCATCCTCCAGACCGGCTTGAAAGCGGAGGAAGCTGTATTTGTAGGTCACAAAACCCACGAACTTGAAGGCGCCAGGGCAATTGGTTTCAAGACCATCGCTTTCAATTATGACGCCGATGCTCCGGCAGATGTTTACATTGATAATTTTGGCGACCTTTTAAAGTTACCGTTACTGGTGAACTGATTATTCAATTTGGAAAGAGAAAATATGCATCTAAGTGTTAAAGCCATTTTTTTTGATATTGGCGGCACGTTACGCGTGACCCGGCCTGATGAGGGGCGGGACCTGACGAAGATCGAAGCGCTGATGGCTTTGATCGGTGAAAAAGCCGCGCCGGAAGATTTTATGGCGCGCGTGCGCAAAGGTGAGAAGGCCTACCGCCGCTGGTGTAAGCCTGATTACATAGAATTGCCCGAAGCGGAACTATGGACTCGCTTCCTGCTTCAGGAATACCCGGAAGCTTTCATTCGTGAGAACGCGGTCAGGATCAACCAGTATTGGCGTGAATCTCGCCGCAAGTACGTACTGCCGGATATGATCGGGACGATGCGCGAACTCGGGCGTCGCGGTTACAAGCTCGGGTTGATCAGTAACACTACATCATCAATCGAAGGCTATCTGCTGCTCGAGGAGACCGGGCTGAAAGACCTTTTCAGCAGCGTGATCCTTTCCGCTGAGTACGGCAGGCGCAAACCGCACCCTTCTTTGTTCGTTGAGGCAGCCCGCCGGGCTGGTGTGCGTCCGGACGAGTGCGCATACGTGGGAGATCGACCTTCACGGGACCTGATCGGCGCACGCCAATCAGCTTATGCAGAGGTGGTGATCATCAACACCGGTGGCTACAACACCGATGAATATGACCCTGATGATTACGATCCCGAGAAGGACACGCACCTTGAGATCAGGCCGGACCATTACATCCGGCGCTTGACCGAACTGCTGGATATCTTCCCGGTTGTTGACAAGGATGCCGCTCAAAACCGGCAGGACGAGCCCGGGTACACGCTGTACGATGTGGCGCTTTCGACCATGTGGCACGTGGACCAGGCCGAACCCTTTAAAGACACATTTGCGATTGCCAGGTCAGTGGGCATTTCGCGATTTGAGCTCAACCACCAGGTCATGCCACAGCACCTTGCGGCGTGGGATCGTAATCGCAATTACATCAGCACCGTGCATGATCCCTGCCCGGCACCTGACGGGCTGAACATTTTAAAGAAGAATGATGTGCTGGTATCGAGCCTGGATGAAACGAAGCGCCGGCAGGCGGTGGACCTGGTGAAGCGCACGCTCGACCTGGCGGTTTCACTGGGATCGCGCTCTGTTGTGCTGCATACCGGGTCGATCCAGTGCGACCGCTCGCGCGACCGGCTGCTGCGGGAAATGTACGAAAAAGGCCTGAGCGGTACGGCTGAATATGTCCGGCTTCGTGATGAGATGATGGCTCACCGGGCGCAATACGCAACACCTCACCTTGAAGCTGTGAAGAAAAGCGTTCGCGAGATTGTTGATTTCGCGCGCGGCAGCGGTGCGGCGATCGGTGTTGAAAACCGCTACCGCTATTACGATCTGCCCCTGCCGGATGAGATGCAGGAGATTCTGGCTTTGTGCGAGGAACCCTGGTTCGGTTTTCAACTGGATACCGGTCATGCTTACACTCTTGAGGTTTTGGGATTATGTCAGAAGGACATATGGCTGAAGCAGTTCAGCGCGCGCATGATCGGTGTGCACCTGCACGATGTTATCGGGTTGCGTGATCACCAGGTTCCCGGGTTGGGCGGTGTAGATTTCGTGGCTATTGCGGCGCATTTACCGCTGAACTGCCAGAAGACGCTTGAGATCACCCCCGCTGCCACTGCGGCGGAGATCAGTACCTGCTTGGCATACCTTGAAAAGAGCCACTGCATCACGAGCTTCTGTTGAATGGAAAGGAACGCATTTTTTGAACACGAACATTAAAGCGGTATTCTTCGACATCGGCGGTACGCTGGTGGAGAAGACAAAGAACAAGAATAGGGACACCGGCATCATCATTGAAATGATACGGTTGCTCGGGCTTACCTGCACGGCAGAAGAATTTGTGGACAGGGTCTGCCAGGGCGAGGCTAAATACAAGGAATGGCGCGACCAGACCCTGAATGAATTGTCGGTGGCGGAAAAATGGGCTAAGTTCCTGCTGCCCGAGTTTGACAACGGGTTCGTCATGCAGCAGGCGGCGCGGCTGCAGCAGTTGTGGAGCGCGTCCAAAGGCAGTAAACGCGTCCGCGCCTATGTGCCGGCTGTACTGCGCGAGATCAGCGAGCGTGGTTACTCACTGGGCACCATCAGCCACTCGTCACCGAGGTACCTGGATGAACCCGGACTATCTGATCTGTTCGAGGTAAAAATTCACGCACCGGAATTTGGCAGGCGCAAGCCGCACCCCGCGTTGTTCATTGACGCTGCCCGCCAGTTGGGTCTGCAGCCGGACCAGTGCGCATATGTGGGTGATAACCCCTGGCGCGATGTGGTGGGTCCGCGCGAGGCGGGGTATGAGCTGGTGGTGCTGCTGCGCAACGGCGGCGGCGACCGCGGCCCCGGCGCTGATATGATGCAGCCCGACCTGGTAATCAATGATTTGCGCGACCTGCTGGAGTACCTGCCGCAGCGTGTGGGCAGGCAGGCTGCCCCGGTAAGTGGTGCTGCCGGGGACGTGCTGTATGACGCCGCGCTTTCGACCATGTGGTGGGATAAGGAAGCCTGCAGTGCTGACGAGTTTTTTAGCGCGGGGCGCGAGCTCGGTTTTGCGCGCTTTGAGCTGAACCACCAGGTACCGCCCGAAGTGTTCGAGAAGATTGACATCAGCCGTTTTTCCGTTGGCTCATTACATGATCCCTGTCCTGCCGTCGTCCCCGCCAAGGTGTTGGAACAAACGGACGTGCAGATCACGTCTCTTGATGAGAACCTGCGCCGCCAGGGTGTGGATGTGGTGAAACGTACCATCGACCAGGCCTGCCGCATGCACGCCAGGCTGGTGGTCATTCACCCCGGCCGCATCACCTGCGATCATTCACCCGATGAACAACTGCGCAAGCTCTACAGGGCGGGCAGGAAAGGTACTGTGGAGTACGAAAGGCTCCTGGAGGTGGTCATCGAGGACCGCTCTGCACGGGCGGTAGCGCACCTTGATAAATGCCTTGAAAGCCTGCGCGAGATCGTCGCTTTT
>CAYMGO010000095.1:4938-6019 GCA_964390015.1 uncultured Anaerolinea sp.
ACCTGGCGGAATGCGGTTGTGTTTGTAAAATCTAGTCAATATTTGGAGGAAATTATGTTAAAGATTTTCAAGAAGCGCCGAAATGTTTTCATCCAATTGATGCACGAGCAGGCGACGCTCACCCTGGAAGGGATGGACCTGCTCAAAGCATACCTCTCGTACCCGGCGAAGCAGCTGGCGGATGAATTGACGATGAAAGAAAAGGAGGCGGATGAGGCGCGACGCATCCTCATCGATGAGCTGAACCGCACCTTCATCACCCCATTCGACCGCGAGGACATTTTTGCACTCTCGCGCGCCATTGATGACATCCTGGATTATGCATACAGCACCATGACCGAGATCGTCATCCTCAAGGTCGATCCCACCGAATACATGGTGCGCATCTGTTCGCTGCTGCGCGATGCCGCCTACGAACTCATGAAAGCGATGGAGTCGTTGCAGGATCACCCGGCGGTGGCGGCTGAACACGCACAGCGCGCCAAGGCGCTCGAGAATCGTGTTGAGACGGTCTACCGCGAGGCCCTGGCGGATATGTTCCAGGATGCCGAGGATGTTAAAGGGGTGGTGAAGATCATGAAACTGCGCGAGGTTTACCGCCACCTCAGCAACGCGGCTGACCGCGGTGACGAGGCGGCCAACGTACTGGCGGATATTATCGTTAAGACCACATAAAAGGACATCATGCCTTTCTCATTGATTCTTCTCATTGGATTAGCCGTTATTTTTGATTTCCTAAATGGCGTTCATGACTCATCCAATATCGTTGCCACAATGATTTCCTCACGAGCTATATCTCCGAGGATTGCGTTGGCGATGACAGCGGTCGCCGAGTTTAGCGGACCGTTCATTTTTGGAGTAGCAGTTGCCAATACCATCGGTCATGAGATTGTCTCAGCTGATCAGCTAAATATCGAAGTTATTATTGCCGCCCTCATCAGCGCAATTGTGTGGAATATCCTCACATGGTTGCTGGGGATTCCCAGCAGTTCTTCGCACGCGCTCATCGGCGGCATCATTGGTGCGGTCGCGATCGGCGCTGGTTTTCAAGCGATCAAGTTGAGCGGGGTGATCAAGGTCT
>CAYMGO010000096.1:0-5896 GCA_964390015.1 uncultured Anaerolinea sp.
ACTCAACAGGGTAACGCGATAGGCTTCGGCCAAGGCGGGTCTCTGTGGCAGGATCCACCTGCTTCGGCAGGTTCAAAACTACGCAGCACACGGCACGGTGGGGTCTTTTTTTACCCCCTTCAAGATATGATCTGATTTTCACATATTTTTGCTATAATCTGTTTGTTCTCACTTGTGCAGACGTACAGTGATTTTCTCGCTGCCTAGATCTGTAGTGTGGGCTCTCAGAACCTGCAGGCGACCTGGTAGATCTTCATGAAGTATGTCGCCATGACAGGTTGTTGTAAGAAATGTGGTTGGATGTAGAGTGATGCTGACAACAGGGAGTTTTCACTTCTCGTTGACTTTCTCCCTCACAATTGCTACACTAATACAATAACAAGGAGGAATATTATGACGACTTTTCGTTTGATCCTTCAGAGTGGCAGCGGCGCGGGAACGGAATACCCGCTTGAAAAGAACGAAATTTTCCTGGGGCGTGACCTGAGCAATGATGTTGTGATCAATGACCCGGAAGTGTCACGCCGGCATGCCCGGCTGGTGCTGACCGGGAACACTTATGCCATGGAAGATCTTGGCTCAACCAACGGGACATTCCTGCGCGGACAGCGAATGAGCGCGCCAGTTCTTTTGAACCCCGGAGAGACTATCACCATTGGCGAAAAGGTGTTTCTGAAATTTGAGGCAGCTGCTATTGATCCTAATGCGACTGTGGCGGCTTTCAGACGGCCGGCAGCAGAACCGAGCACATCAGTACCCCCGGTTTCACAGCCTTTTATCCCGCAGCAGCCGGCGGCTCCGCATTTTGTTCCTCAACAACCTGCTGCACCGCAGTACATTCCGCAGCAGCCTGCCGCTCCACAATATGTTCCCCCTCAGCAGCCTGTGGTACCTCAATATGTTCAACCGCAGCCGGTTCAACAGGCTTACACGCCTGTGAGCTCCTCAGCCCCGGTTTACCAGGCACCAACCGCCAAGAAGAAATCTGGCTGGCTTATTGCCTTACTGGTAGTGGTAGGGATTTTACTCATCTTCTGCATTATTCCCTGGGTTCTCATCGAGGTAACTGATAGCTATTGCGCCCTGTTCCCCGGGATCTTCAACTCGATCCAGCCCGGTGCCTGTCCATAACCATGGTTAGATTCACACGAAACTGGCTGCATAAAGCCAGTTTCGTTTTTTAATAACAATCACTTATAATTATCATAATGAGCCTTCAAGAAAAACCCTCGTCGCCATATTGGTCAACCACTACGAAACTGGTGGTAGGTTTGGCGTTAGCCGGTATCATCATTCTGTTGATCATCCGTTTTCAGAATATTCTTGCGCCTCTACTCACATCCATACTCCTGGCCTACCTGTTTCATCCGGTGGCATCCTTTTTTAACAAGAAACTTAGAATTCCGTGGCGGCTCATCACCACCATCATTTACTTGCTGCTATTTGGCATCATCATTGGCCTGTTGACGTGGGGTGGTATTTCGATCGTTGAACAGGTACAGAACCTCATCAAGTTGATACAGAGTTTGATCACCGACCTGCCGGGTTTCATCGAGGAAATCTCCAGCAAACCGCTGATGATTGGACCTTTTGCCTTTGACCTTTCAAGGCTCGAGCTGGATACACTGTGGTCTCAGGTGGCGGGGATCGTGCAACCGATCCTCTCTCAACTGGGTGGTCTCATCGGTTCGCTGGCCTCTGGTATCGGTTCCACGCTCACCTGGCTGGTGTTCATCCTCCTTATCTCTTACTTCATCCTCGCTGAAAGCAACCGGGCGAGTCTGATAAAAATTGCGATACCCAACTACCAGGAGGATATCCGCAAACTGGGAAGCCAGCTGGGGCACATTTGGAACGCCTTTCTGCGTGGTCAGTTGCTCATTTTTGTCATTACTGTGGCGTATTATTCGCTGCTGCTGAGCATCCTGGGAGTCAGATATTTCTTCCTGCTCGCGCTGCTCGCCGGACTGGCGCGTTTTGTGCCTTATGTGGGTCCATTTGTCGCCTGGACGACCTACGGACTGGTGGCACTTTTTCAAACTTCTCACCTGGGAATGCAGGCTTTCCCTTATGCTCTGCTGGTTGTGGGTTGCGCGTGGTTGTCGGATTTCCTGTTGGACAATTTCGTTGTCCCCCGGGTTATGTCGGAAGCGCTTGCCATACACCCTGCCGCGGTTTTAGTGATGGTGATCATTTCTGCCAGCCTGTTTGGTTTCCTCGGAATCCTGCTAGCTGCACCGGTTCTAGCTTCAGTAAAACTTGTTATTACATATCTTGTGCGTAAGCTCTCAGATCAGGACCCGTGGGTCGATTTGAAGGTGATTAGAGCACCTGACCCGTTTTCTGTGATCTTCAAACGCAACTGGAAACGATTGAAGAAATCTGCTATACGGGTTCAACAATTCTTTTCTGGTATCATATATCGCTTGCGATCAAATCAAAACGCAAAGTTGAAAAAAACAAAAGGAGAAAAAAATGACAGACAATTATGAACCAAAAGTGACCACCATTGCCGAAACTGAAAGTTACGCGGTCTGGTCGGCAGAAGAGCCTGATGGCGAAACCACTTACAATCTTGAATTGAACAACGTGACGATCCACATGTTTGAAGAGGAATACAAGGAGTTCCTGGAACTCGTTAAAAAACTAAAGTAACGAAGAAACCCAGAGCAGGGAACCTGCCCTGAGAATTTTCAGTGGACTACATGAGCGGCGCAATCAACTTCATTGAGGATGTTGCATGGATTTAAACGACTATCAACAATTTGCCCTGATCGACCGTGAGGATATGCTGGGACACATAAAGAGTCTTCCATCTCAATTGGAGGAAGCCTGGCGATTGGGGCAAACCCTTCCTTTACCTGAAATGAGTCCCGTACAAAATATTGTGGTGGCCGGCATGGGTGGTTCTGCCATCGGTGCTGATCTGCTGGCTGCATGTGTCTCCAACCGGTTGCGGGTTCCATTTGTCGTCCACCGCGATTATGACCTGCCGGCTTTTGCCGCGGGGAAGGGAACACTGGTGGTGGCCTCCTCCCACTCCGGAAACACTGAGGAAGTGCTCTCAGCTTTTGAGCAGGGATTGAAAAATGACTGCCAGCTCATAGCAGTCTGCACGGGTGGAAAACTGGAAGCGCGGGCAAAGGAAACTGGCGTTCCGGTATGGAAATTTGAACATCAGGGTCAACCCCGAACAGCTGTGGGCTTCTCATTTGGATTACTTTTAGCATTGCTGACCAGGCTTGGCATGATCGCAGATCCGGCTGATGAACTGGGGAACGCGGTGGATGTGATGAGGGCGCTGCAGGAGAAAATTGATGCCCATATACCGATACTAAAAAATCCGGCAAAGCGACTGGCAGGTCAATTATTCGACCGTCATCTCACCATCTTTGCCAGTGGGTTCATGGCTCCGGTTGCACGGCGATGGAAGACACAATTGAACGAGGTGGCAAAGGCTTTCGCTTCTTTTGAATATTTGCCGGAAGCCGACCATAACACGCTTACCGGAATCTACAATCCATCAGGAAATGCGAATTTAGAATTTAGTTTGTTTATCAAAGCCGTTGCAGACCATCCACGCAACCTGTTGCGGATAGAAAAAACCCAGCAGATCATGATGCTGGAGGGTGTTGGAACAGATACAGTTACTGTAAAAGGAGATACGCGTATGTCGCAGATGTGGAACGCACTCCTGTTTGGAGATTACCTGGCCTACTACCTTGCAATGGCATATGAGACTGACCCCACGCCCATCCCGCCGATTGCTGCGCTCAAGGAGGAAATGAGCGCCTAAGTTGACAAGTCATGCGTTTTCATCTGCCGGTTCACGTGCCGGCAGTTTTTTTACTTGACAATTAGAACATAAGTGCTACACTATTACTGATGGAGAAAAAATTAGATCGAAAAATCCTGCACCTTGACCTTGACGCGTTCTTCTGCGCGGTGGAAGAGCTGAGAGATCGATCGTTGGCCGGAAAGGCGTTTGCGGTCGGAGGAAAGGCAGGCCAACGCGGTGTCATCTGTTCCTGTTCCTACCCGGCGCGCAAGATGGGGGTTCATTCTGCCATGCCAACGGGGGAGGCACTGCGATTGTGCCCGGAGTTGATCCTGATTTCCAATAATTTCTCAGATTACTCCGAGAAATCGCACCAGGTGATGGAGATACTCCACCAGCTAAGCGGACTTGTGGAGCAGGTTTCAGTGGATGAGGCATTTGTGGATGTGACAGATCTGCCGCAACCGGTAGAGCAGATTGCCCTTGAACTGCAAGCGCGTGTGAAAGAGCAAACCGGGCTGCCCTGTTCCATCGGTGCTGCCAGCAACAAGCTGGTAGCCAAGATCGCCACGGATACCGGAAAAAGCCGCAGTACTTCCCCGGGTTACCCCAGGGCTATTCTCTGCATACCACCGGGTACTGAACGTGATTTTTTAGCCCGGCTGCCGGTGAAAGCCATGTGGGGGGTTGGTCCGAAAATGGAAGCCAGCCTGGCTGAAATCGGTTTACGCACTATCGGGGATATTGCAGATTGCCCGGTAAATGTGCTGGAAAGGCGATTTGGTAAGTACGGGATAGACCTGCACCGCCATGCACTGGGGATCGATGAGCGGCCTGTAACAGTAGAATACGAAGTCAAATCGATCAGCCAGGAAGTGACATTCGACCGGGACACCACTGACCTGGCTTTCTTACGCAGAACGCTGCGCGACCTTGCAGCGAAAGTAGGTTACCGCATGCGTTGTGACGGGTTGTGCGCGCGTGTCATTCGCATAAAACTGCGCTGGTCAGATTTCACCACATTCACCCGACAGGTGGCGCTATCAGTGCCCACTGACCAGGATGGGGTGATCACTGCAGAAGCGGAGTTGTTGTTAATGAAATTGTGGCAACCCGAACGGGCTGTACGGCTGATCGGTGTGGGAGGGGCCAGCCTGGTGGAACAGGCTCACCAGTTATCACCCTGGGAGACAGGCACGGAAAAGGAATACAAGTTGCTGACGGCACTGGATAAGCTGCGCGAGAAATATGGCAAAAGCGCTGTCAAACGTGCTGATCATATCCGCCGCCGGAATCAAGGCGAATAAAGTATTACAGAGCGCAACCGTGTTCAGCACTCGGTGTTTATAGTTACATGGACGGATTTATCAACGAATCGGTCAGCAAGATCATGGATGGAATTGGCGGCGCGCTACAGCTGCTGCTGATCCTGGCATTCACCTCACTGGTATTTTTGCCGGTGACGCAATCGTTAAACGACATTGGCAATATCCTCTACCTTATTGTGCTGCTGGGCGGTGGGGTGTACTTCCTATACAGGTCGCTGGCGCCGGATCAACCGGACGCGCGCCGCGCAACTTCCGGGATGCTTTCCGGTCTGCTCCTTTGGCAGATCATCAACCAATCCGGGCTGAGCGGCAGGCTGGGGTTGTATGAAAGCAACGCAGCGCTGCTTTGGGTTGTGGTTGCATTGGTCATGGTTTTTTTATGGATCAAGGTCTTTCCGCTTGGGTTGCGCTTTTTCACACTTCTGCTGCTTCTCAATTGGCTTGGCAAGATTTATGTCACCCGGCTCGAACTGAGCGGTAACTGGCCGGCTCTGTTGGAGACCGTCTTCAGCGCTGTCCGTTACCTGGGTATTTTTGGGATTGGCGCATCTGTCTGGTTCATACTATTCCGCAGCCGCAACGTGCTGGAGCGCAAGTATGGTGCCGCCGCGCTCTATTTTTTTGTGCTGCTTTCTTTCCTGCTTTTCTGATTCAGGTTTTCTGAATTCGCTTGCCTCTGTCACTTGAGTGCATTATAATTCCCGCGTTCGAAGCAAGCCACCGTAGCTCAGCTGGCAGAGCAGGCGTTTCGTAAACGTCAGGTCAAGGGTCCGAATCCCTTCGGTGGCTC
>CAYMGO010000097.1:0-5881 GCA_964390015.1 uncultured Anaerolinea sp.
CCAAGATAAAGGTGGAAATTGCCCGCATCTTGAAGGAGGAAGGTTTCATTGAAGGATATGAAGTAGTTGATGGCGATAAGCCAAGTATGCAGACTTTACGCGTCAAGATCAAGTACGTCGGTGAGCGCCGCGAAAAAACCGCGGTTATCACAGGTCTTGAGCGGATCAGTCGACCCGGCCGCCGCATCTACAGTAAAAAACAAGACATCCCCTGGGTTCTGGCAGGGATGGGTATCGCGATCCTATCCACCCCAAAGGGTGTAATGACCGGGCAGAGAGCCCGCCAGCTTGGTATTGGCGGTGAAATTCTCTGCAAGGTTTGGTAGCCCCTTGGGATGAAGGAGGATAGATATCGTGTCACGTATAGGTAAATTACCAATCACAGTTCCCGAGTCTGTACAGGTTGAGATCAAAGGCTCAGAGGTAACCGTAAAGGGTCCGAAAGGTGAAATGAAACGCCAATTTTCACCTGAGATCTCCATCACCAAGGAAGATGGGCAGTTACTTGTCAAACGCAGTTCAGACCTGGCTCCGATGAGGGCACTGCATGGAACAACACGCGCCATCCTGAGCAACATGGTCACCGGTGTATCAACCGGTTTTACCACCGAGCTTGAAGTTGATGGTGTTGGTTATCGCGTCGAAATGGAGGGTGAGAAACTGGTGTTGTTCGTCGGCTATTCTCATCCCTTCAAAATTGACCCTCCCAAAGGTGTCAATTTCGAAATTGAAAGCAAGACCCGTTTAGTCAAGATCAACGGTTCAGATAAAGAGGTCATTGGTCAGCTGGCGAATGACATCATCAAGATCAGACCGCCTGAACCCTACCTGGGTAAGGGTATCCGCTACAAGGGTCAAAAGATCCGCCGCAAAGCCGGTAAAGCCGGTAAGGCGAAGACATAAAGCAGGTGAGGGAATATGGCAAAAAATAATCGCACAGAAGCAAGAATTCACCGGCACCGCCGTGTGCGCAAGTTCATCAGCGGTACTGAATCCCGACCCCGCCTGAGCGTTTTCCGCAGCCTGGCTGAGATCTACGCCCAGGTGATAGATGACCAGACAGGTGTAACCCTGGCATCTGCCTCCAGCATCGATCACGAACTTCGTGAAAAGACGGATGGCAAGAAGAAACTGGACCAGGCTAAGCTCGTAGGTGAGCTGGTGGCGAAGCGCGCCAAAGACAAGGGCATCACTCAGGTGGTGTTTGACCGCGGTGGTTTCAGGTTCGGCGGGCGTGTCAAAGCGCTGGCTGATGCGGCTCGTGAAGCCGGTCTTGAGTTTTAGGGTAATAGGAAGAGATAGAGGGCTTAGTTAATGGATATGATGGATTATAAACCCCTGGAAGCACAATTCGACGAGCGCGTGATCGAGATCGCTCGTGTGGCTAAGGTTGTCAAAGGTGGCCGGCGGTTCCAATTCCGGGTTACCGTGGTCATAGGCGACAACAATGGCAAAATCGGTATCGGTATTGGCAAAGCCAATGCGGTGCCTGATGCGATGCGCAAGGCCACTGAGCGCGCTCACAAGAACATCCAGAAGGTAACGCTGACTGGCACGACCATCCCGCACGAAGTGATTGGTCGCACCGCCGGGGCAGTCGTACTGCTCAAACCGGCCTCCGCCGGTACCGGTGTTATCGCCGCTGGTGGTGTGCGCGCAGTTCTTGAAGCAGTTGGCGTGCACGATATTCTGACCAAATCACTGGGCAGCGCCAATGTATTGAACGTGGTGAAAGCCACTTTCGACGCCCTTTCTCAGTTGAAATCCCCCGAAGCTGAGGCAGCCCGCCGCGGAAAACCCGTGAAAGAGCTGATGCCTTACTGGGAACGGAGGAAGAATGCCTAAGAAAAAAGACGCTGTTAAAAAACTGCGCATCACACTGGTGAAAAGCGCGATCGGTTACTCTGAAAAGCATAAGGCCACCATCCGTGCCCTGGGTCTGCGCCGCATGAATCAGACTGTTGAACAGGCTGATTCACCGGTGATCCGAGGTATGTTGTTGAAGGTCAATCATCTTGTGAAAGTTGAAGAGCAGGAAATCAAATGAAATTACACGATCTCATGCCAAATGAAGGGGCGAAGAAGGCCTCTAAACGCAAGGGTCATGGTATTGCAGCAGGGCAGGGTAAAACCGCCGGCCGTGGCACCAAAGGCCTGGGCGCCCGCGCAGGCGGGGGTGGAAACCTCTACCGCCAGGGCGGCAACCTGCCTTTCTACCGTCGACTTCCGTTCATTCGTGGTGAGGGATTTACCCCACCCAACCGGTTGGAGTACAACGAAGTCAACCTTGATCAGCTCGAGCGCTTCCAGGCGGGCAGTGTTATCTCACGCGAGACGCTGCACGAAAATGGACTGCTACACAAAGGCAGCAATCCCGTGGCGCTGTTGGGTCGTGGTGAAGTGAAGGTTGCGCTTACCGTACAGGTACAACGGGTATCAAAATCAGCACGCGAGAAGATCGAAGCGGCTGGTGGCAAAGTTGAAATTGTCGCCTGAACGCCATTCCAAGGAGTAATGAATGAAGCGATCCGCCTGGCGTTATTTATGGACATCTGAAGACATCAGGAAGAAGTTGTTGATCACCGTGCTTCTACTGGTGATCTACAGGCTTGCAGCGAACATCCCCGTTCCCGGCATCAACCGTGAGGTCATCCGCTCGATTTCGGAGATGGGTGGACCGGGAGCATCGCTATTCAACCTGCTTGACCTGTTATCAGGCGGGACAATATCGAATTTTTCCATCCTGGCGATGGGTGTTTACCCCTACATCACCGCGCAAATTATCATCCAGCTGCTGGTTCCGATCATTCCCGCGCTTGACCGCAGGTTGAAAGACAACCCGCGCGAAGGTCGCTCGCTGATGGAAAAATGGACCACTTTGCTGACCATCCCCATGGCGTTCCTATCGGCCATCGGGCAGGTGAACATCTTCAACTCGATGGTGACAACCGGCAGCGTATTAACCACACCTTTCGGGTTTACTGGTGATTCGCTGCTGCCAACCGTCACTCTGCTGGTGAGTATGGTGGCGGGTACGATGTTCGGTATCTGGTTGGGACAATTGATCTCTGAATTCGGTATCCCCAACCAGGGGCTTTCGTTGATCATTTTCGCGGGCATTATTTCAAACATTCCATCAAACCTTCTCGGTATCCTGGCGGATAAAGAGAATGGCTGGTGGGTGCTCATCATCATTCTGGTGCTGCTCGCGCTGACCATTTTTGCCATCGTTTATGTGCAGCAGGGAAGGCGCAACGTGCCGGTGTTGTTCCCCGGTCGGCGCATCGGCAATCGCATGTCCATGCCTGTGAGAAGCAACCTGCCGCTCATGGTTAACATGGCAGGCATGATCCCGCTTATCTTTGCCCAAACCTTCCTGTCATTTCCGGCTTTGATTGCCAGTTACTTCATTGCCGGCAAGACCTCTGGATTCTGGTACGGGGTTTACTCGTTGTTCAGCGGGAGCGGATGGTTCTATCCGGTCATATTCTTCATTCTTGTTGTGGCGTTCACGTTCTTCTACACGGATGTGCTTTTTACGCAGCAGAATTACGGTGACACCCTCAAGAAGCAAGGCGCGCAGATACCCGGTGTTGTGCGTGGTGGACCCACGCAGAAGTACCTCACCAAGGTACAGCGCCGCATCACTTTCCCGGGTGCGTTCTTCCTGGGATTCGTGGCTGTCCTGCCGTATATCATTGGCACGATCCTGCCGATCGCCAAGGCGAGCGCATTCGTGATCTCAGCTGCAGGTCTGCTGATCGTTGTAGGTGTGGTACGTGATACATTCACCATCATCGAAACCGAGCTTAAAGTGCACGGTTACGACGAAAGCATCATTAAGGGATAAAGATGGCCAGGTACATCGTCCTCCTTGGACCGCCGGGCGCCGGCAAAGGTACACAGGCACAACTCATCGCTGAAAAGTATGGGCTGATGCACGTTTCTTCAGGCGACCTCTTCAGGGAGAATCTGAAAAAAGAAACTGAACTGGGTAAGCTGGCGCAAACTTATATGAAGCGCGGCGAACTGGTTCCAGATGATGTGACCATTGCCATGGTGCGTGAAAGGATCAGCCGGCCGGACTGCAGGAACGGAGCGCTGCTGGATGGATTCCCGCGCACTCCCGCGCAGGCACGCGCGCTGGCTGAGATGTTAAAGGAATTCAACGCGGCGGTCAGTGTCGTTCCGTACATCGCTGTAGCTGAAGAGATCCTGGTGGAGCGGCTGAGCGGCCGTTGGACCTGCCGCACGAACGGGCATGTCTTTCACGAAAAGTTCAATCCACCGGCAATCGCAGGTGTTTGTGATTTTGATGGATCAGAGCTTTACCAGCGGGATGATGACTTGCCAGCAACAGTGAAAAACCGCATCAAGGTCTACCAGGAGCAGACGGCTCCTCTGATCAGTTATTACCGTGAAAACGGGTTGCTGGTGGAAGTTGATGGGACAAAACCCATTGACGCAGTTTCAATCGATCTTTTACATGCAATCGAGAAAGCCGCTTAGATGTCCTGGGATCGACAAATCACCATAAAAACACCCCAGGAGATTGCGATTATGCGGGAAGCCGGCAGGATCAACGCTGAAGCTCTGGCGGCTGCGCGGGCGCTGGTGCGCCCGGGTGTGACGACGGCTGACCTGAACGCCGCGGCAGAAGAAGTGCTGCGTAAGTACGGGTGCTACAGCCCTTTCAAAGGCTATCCGGGTCCATATCCATATCCTGCGAGCACCAACGTGAGCGTAAACTATGAAATGGTGCACGGTATCCCCGGCAAACGGAAGTTGAAGGAAGGGGACATCGTTTCGGTAGATTGTGGCACCGTGTACGAGGGGTATGTTGGTGATGCGGCTTTTACGGAGGCCGTTGGTGAAGTAAGCGATGAAGCCATGCGCCTGGTGGCAGCTACCGAAGGTGCCCTGTTCGCGGGTATCGCGCAAATGGTAGCAGGAAACCACATTGGAGATGTTTCAGCGGCTATACAGAACCACGCTGAAAGCCGGGGTTTTTACGTCACGCGCGAGTACACCGGTCATGGCGTAGGCAGGGCAATGCACGAAGGCCCGCAAGCGCCAAATTACGGCACCCCCGGCAGAGGGTTGGTGCTGCGACCGGGAATGACCATCGCGCTGGAACCGATGCTGCTGGTTGGCACCGCCTCAACGAGGGTGTTACCCGACCAGTGGACGGTTTCTTCAGTGGATGGCTCACTGACCGCGCACTTTGAACATACTGTGGCTGTAACCGAGAATGGACCATTGATCCTCACTACGCAGGGAGACGGTTCGATTCTGGACGGAAAGTGGAAGTAGTAGTAAAATTGAAAATTCGGATTAAGAACGAGAGCGAGGAGTACGTATCATGAAGGTATCAACATCCATCCGCAAACGTTGTGCGAAATGCAAAATCGTGAAACGCAGTGGTGTTTTATTCATCATCTGCGAAAATCCTAAGCACAAGCAACGACAAGGGTAGAGGAACTTATGGCGAGAATTGAAGGCATTGATCTTCCGCGAAACAAGCGGGTCGAAGTAGGTCTGACCTACATTTTTGGTATTGGTCCCACGAGGGCACGCGAAATCCTGCAATCAACGCAGGTCAGCCCTGATATCAGGATCAAGGACCTGACTGAAAATGAAGTCGCGGCTCTTCGCGAGTTTATTTCGAAAAACTACAAAGTTGAAGGTGACCTGCGCCGAGAGGTGCAGATGAACATCAAGCGGCTTATTGAAATTGGTTGTTACCGCGGTCTGCGGCACCGCCGTAGTCTGCCGGCTCATGGTCAACGCACACGCACAAACGCCCGTACTGCCAAAGGTCCCAAAAAGACTGTTGCCGGTCGCGGACGCCGCCGTGGAGCAGCAAAGAAGTAATCTGCTA
>CAYMGO010000098.1:0-5615 GCA_964390015.1 uncultured Anaerolinea sp.
TCACCAGGTTGCGCAGAATACCGAAGCTGAGCTTGCGCGGGTTGGAGGAAGCGCCAATGATGGCCACGCCGGCGGGTTCGAAAAAGGGTTTGAGGGAGGAGGTCATGGGTATCCTTGGGAAGAAAGCCGAGATTAGTGATTACTGGATTATTATATCAACGGGAAACATAATCAGGCGATGAATGACAAGTCTCGATTCTCGACTTCCCCCAAAACCTGTCATCGATCTCCTCTGAACACCTACCCGGAAAAAAGTGGGAACCCGGTGATCGGGTCCCCACTGACACTCAGAGGAAATCCCTCAGGTAAGGGATCCCTGCCGGATATTCCTCTGTTGTGTCGATCAATCACTACCAATAACGATGGGGATGGCGATTGTCCTCTACCCCACCGGCAGATTGCTGATCACCCCTTCGGTTTCAATCCCGCTTTCTCTGCTTCCTGCTGCAGCATGGTGAACAGCTCCACGTGAGGGATCTCCGCCGGGCATACCGCGGTGCATTTGCCGCACAGCGTGCAGTCGAAAATACCGGATGTCGCCGCTTGTGCAACCCGGTCAACCTGATCGTTGGGGTCCAAAAAGCGCATCGCCACTTGTGCCATGGCGGTCGGACCGATGAAAGATTCCCACTTGTTCTCTTCCTGCAGCGGCGGGCATACTACGTTGCACATCATGCACTCGCGGCACATGTTCAGCGGCTCCAGCGTGTTCCAGTACAGGTCATACGGAATGTTATCCAGCTTCTTGATCGGTTCAACTGATTGCGTGGCTAAACCGGTCGCGACAACCTTTTCCATGATAAAGGTGTGATCAACCACCAAATCTCTGATCACCGGAAAGCCATTCAGCGGTTCGAGGGTGTATTCGGTGCCGGAATCAAGCACTTTCACGCAGGCCAAGAAGGGACGCCCATCCACCATGATCGAGCAGCGCCCGCACAGACTGCTGCGGCAGCAGTAATCAAAAGTGATGGGTTCGATGTTTTCGTTGATGTAATGCAGGCATTCCAGCGCGGTGGTGTATTCCTTCCAGGGAACCTCGTAGGTTTTGTAAAAGGGTTCAGCATCCACACTGGGGTCATAGCGGAACATTTTTATTGAGACCATTTTGTCAGCCATAATATTCTCCTTATTCCTTTCTTCTCTGTCTACCATTCAAGACCATAGGGTGGAACATACTTGGCCAATTCTGCCGCGGGAATAACAGCGTCAACGATCGGCTTTGTAAGAGCGACCCACTGCCCATTGTCCAATTTTACAAGCGTGTTCACCATCCAGTTTTCATTATCCATTTTTGGGTAATCAGTACGGCAGTGGGTACCGCGTGTTTCCTTGCGGATCAATGCCGCCTGGGCAGTTCCCATCACGCAGTTCCACATGTTGGGGATTTCCATCGCATATTTCCATTCGCTGTTGTAGCGCCGGCTTTTCAAGGGAACTGATATCAGTGGGAATTCTTTTTCCTTAAGCTCCAACAGGGTATCAATGGCCCCCTGGATGCCCTTCTCATCGCGGAGAGGTGACAGACCGTTCCACATCGCCTGCTGTATCTTGTGATAAACAGTCAGCGGGCGGGCACCCTTATCCACAACAACATCCAGCTTAGTGTATGCATCGGTCAAAGCGTCCTGTACCTGGCTCCAAACGACACTTGGCCGGTCCATCTCCTTTACTTTGCTTGCTGCATATTTTCCGCACATATACCCTGAACCGGTGCAATTCCAAAAGCCTGAACCCTGGTACGCTCCGGTTCCTGTGCCGGCATAATATAAACCTGGAATAGCGGTCTCGCCTTGAGGGCTGACCGTGGCTGGTCGTGCCGCAGATTCCCAGAACTCCCAGTGAAGTTCTGCTTTATCCGGCAGTTCGTAACCGATCATGCGGTTACGCGTTCGCGCACGCCGGTAGTATCGGTTCAGTTTGTCAAGGTCAACCGTGTCAAATAACACGCATCCATTGTCCAAGGCGCGTCCTTCGTGGACCTCCTTCATGGTTAACCGCATGAATAACGTGTTAGATGGCATCGTATCGAGCATCTGGGTGTACCTCTCCCCGTTCTTGTTCAGCGCGTACTGATGGTTGACCACTGATAACCCAAGCGTTCCCATCCCATAGGCGGTAGAGGTTGGATAGATCTGCACGCAGTCAAATGGAAGCTGCTCCATGTCCCGCATTTCAAGACCCATATTGAGGAACATTGAAGTTCCATCTCCGGTGCATTCGGGACCTGTGATCGAACAGGCTGTATTACCCGTCCAACCGTAACACCAGGCGTACGAACCTGTCGCCATGATGACGGCTTTCGAT
This sequence comes from uncultured Anaerolinea sp., assembly GCA_964390015.1. GTDB lineage: Bacteria > Chloroflexota > Anaerolineae > Anaerolineales > Anaerolineaceae > UBA6107. Next base: position 2,308 of record CAYMGO010000098.1, read on the forward strand.
CTAAATACCACGGCGTCTCCGGTCACCAGGTTGATCGCCACGGCACCCGCAGCCTCACCTTTATCAGAAAGCAGCACCTTTACCACCATCGTTCTATCAAAGACACGTGCGCCTTTGCGCCTGGCATATTGTGCCCACGCTCTCGGAAAACAGCCATGATCAAGAATCGAGGGGTTTTCCGCTGTTCCGGGTGCGTATTTGCTCATCGAATCGCCGTTTTCATCGCGTTCAGCAAACAACCCCATGCTTTCATTGGTAAGGATCGGTTTGGCTTCATGAATCTCTTTAACGAAACCCAATGAGTACAACTGATCTGTCATGCCGTCCTGCATGATTATGTCCATCGCTGCAGCCGAGGATCCATCATCCGGTGAGGTCTCGTTGGAAGACATATCGTGCCCCCAGTTGATGCCCGAGGCGCCGCTGTGTCCGAACGGCCCCTTATCAACGATCATCACGGTCGCGCCTTCAGCTATGGCTTTCTTGGCAGCGAACAATCCCGATAGCCCTCCACCGATGATGAGGATATCTGCTTCATGAACCCCAAACGGATAAGTTACACCGGTTGCCGTCGAGGTCACCTGCACATCTGGCGTGGTTGAGGTTTGGGCAGCGCCGCCTGGTTTGCACCCCGAGAGCAGCCCCGACACGGTCAGCGCCGCCCCGGTTCCGGCTACTGTCCCCAGGAACTTGCGGCGGGAAATTCTGTTCTCTCCCGGCACTTCCTGTTTCTGTTCTGAACTCTTCTTGCTCATGCCGAACCTCCTTGGTAAAAACTGGTTGTTGCGTAGATTAATATGACATTACACCTGCAAGAGGCCTGTAACTTCTAAAAAAAGGATACATTTTGGCGCATTTTTTTACATCAGCTAAACAAATAGAAATCGTTATCCATTCGGACGATTTTTTATCCCCCTTTCGGGGGATATTGTCGGGTGTGAGTTCCCCGTTCTCTTCAGGTTGAAAATCTTCGTTTTCTTATGCGCTATAATCATCTTAAGGTTTGCCCCCGCCTCTAAATAAAGGTGAATTATGGATTCTCTGTCAATGGTGAAATTCTCTGACCTTCATCTCAATACGATAATGACGCACTGGAAATTGCTTTCTAAAGAGAATTTTGAATTCCCTGTTGTTGACGAAGAGATATTTAACTGGCTAAAGACATACCTCGCTGCCCACAATTCTGGTGATCCAACCGCAGTCCGTCTGGATGAATTATTCTGGTTATTCCGGTCAAAGGGGTGTTCGACCAATGGTTTCATTCATGTTTTAAATTTTCTCCCGGTTGCAATTAAGAGTTCATTGGCTCAGTCCTTTCATTCAGGATCAGGCCGGGATTCACCCTCCTCGCTCGTCCTGAGTGAGCAAATGCACCGGGACCTTACGGAAAAACTGGCGGTTTTTTTTGACAAAGCTATTGATAAACAGGAGAGAGAGTACAACAAAGCCGCCACACTCTTGAAGGTCACAAAGGCTGCCAGCAGTAGCCTGGAGATCAATGAGGTGCTGCGCGTGGTCGCAACCGAGATCACCTCAGTTGTAGGTCCCAGTACCTGCACGGGGTTCCTCTTCCCTGAACACAGCCAGTTCGGAAATTACCAGCTGCTGGAGTGGACCAATCTCCAGGGCTATACCGTTCCCGACCCACCCGAAGCTTTTACATTGGAAGCCCTGCAGAGCGGCCAACCGGTGAGTTGTTATGACCCGGCGCTAGATCCGCGCACGGATAAGACCGCCGTTAAAATGTTCAATCTTAAATCGCTGCTGGCGTTCCCCATGATCTCCAAAGGCAAACCTGTAGCAGCGGGATTGTTGTGTATGCGGGATTATCATCACTTCACGCAAGAAGAGATTGAACTTGTGCTTGGTATCGCCAGCGCTGGGGCCTTGGCAGTTGAAAACGCCAAATACCACGATTCACAGATGAAACTGGTCATTGCCCAAGAACGCAACCTGCTCGCACAGGAACTTCACGACCGACTTGCGCAGACTCTGGCAGTGGTGAAGTTGAATCTGAATTCCGTTCTGCTTTCAAACAGTGACCCCGTGATCGCTGAAAAAATCAGCGAGAGCAAGGAACTGGTTGACGACATTTACCAGGATGTGCGCGATGCCATTCTCGGATTGCGAATGCTGCCCGACAAAGACCTGGGCACACTGGATGAAATCCGTGAGTACCTTACCACTTACGGAGCACACCATAACCTGAACATTAAATTGCTGATCAATGAGAGTGATTTTCAAATCCTTGGGGGTGAGGCCATTCTTCAGGTCGCCAGAATTATCGACGAAGCCGTGGTGAACAGCTGCAAACATTCCCATGCCAGCAACGTATGGATAAAGAGCGGCCTGAACCAAAGCACATTCTGGACCACTGTTGAGGATGACGGCATCGGCATCGACTGGATGAAGGTCAGCAACATGCAAAAGGAGCATTTTGGCCTCGAGATCATGCGAGAACGCGCCCTGGCAGCGGGTGGCTACCTGACCATCACAGATCGGAAAGATGGGGGAACGGTCGTGACACTTGAAATCCCAACGGAGAAAGTTCAATGAAACCTAAAGACGTTAAGATCTTGCTCGTCGACGATCACCCGCTGTTCCGCAAGGGCGTCAGATCCCTCATCCAGGCCCGGCCAGGTTTACACGTCATAGGAGAGGCTGCGGACGGTTGCGAGGCGGTCAATCTGACGCGCGAGTTGAAACCCGATGTGATCTTCATGGACATTGATATGCCAAAGATGAATGGCCTTGAAGCAACCAAAGCCATTAATAATGAATTCCCTGCCACAAAGATTATCATTTTAACTGTCTCAGATTATGATCAGGCGCTATTCGAAGCCATAAAGGCCGGTGCCTGCGGTTATCTTTTGAAAAATCTCGAACCAACCGAGCTGTATTCGATCATTGAAAATGTTCAAACTGGTGAATCAATCATCAACGGTGTTCTTGCCACCAAGATCCTTGGAGAGTTCAAAAGGATGTCAGAATCCAAAGAAAGCAGGAAAGATATTGAACCGTTATCAGAGCGGGAGATCGAGGTGCTCGAACACCTGGTGCAGGGTAAAGACAACAAAACCATCGCACAGGCTTTATCCATAGCGCCGAGCACGGTGAAGACACATCTCCAGAATATCATCGACAAACTGCATTTAAAGAATAGGGTTGAGGCAGCGGTTTACGCCATCGGCGAAGGTCTGGTCGATTACCACACGAAGTGTGATTAATCACAAAATCACTTACTCCCACCCTTCCGCGTACCAATGCAGATACTCGGCCACGTGCGCCTGCCAGTAAACCTGGTCGTG
>CAYMGO010000099.1:0-5529 GCA_964390015.1 uncultured Anaerolinea sp.
TGCCACCGTAGTTCACCCAGTCATCCGGTAAACCGTAAGAAACGATGGTGCCTTCGGCTTTTGCTGCTTCTTCAAGCGCCACCATCGGATCCACCGGTGCTTCGGTCACAACCGGGGCTTCTGTTACGACAGGGGCTTCAGTCGCCACTGGTTCCTCTGGAACAACCGGGGCTTCAGTGGGGGTCGCGCAAGCCGCGAGAACCAGCGACAGCGTGATCAAAACACTAATCAAAACCAAAAACTTCCGTGACATTGTATCCTCCTTAAAGATTTTTGAACCCATGATTGTTGGTCAACTACTGCATTATTTCTTAGTCCACCTCCTTCTGCTGTTCCGGGTTACAGAATTCAGCATTGTTTTCCTTAGAAAATCATGGCAAACGACCCAGAATCTCAACTTCTGGGCTGGTATGAGAAACTTTCAAGACACTTGACTGTCGATCGTAATGCCAACCGGCAGCCAATCCGCCAGTCGTAATCGGCGCTAAGGACTCCCCATTACAGAGCACGGTGGCTGGTTCAAAAGTTAAGCGCAGCAACTGCTCACCTGCCTGATCAAAGGTGCTGTACCGAATCCTGAGTGAGTTGTATTCGATATTTTTTACGACCGTGGACGATCGCAATAGATGGTCAGCATCAGATGGTGCGAATTCAGGTAACGCTGCCATCACATCCAAAAAGTGAGGAACATAATCGAAATAACCATCGGTAAACCAGCACTGGTTGTAGTAATCCGGCCTGTCCACACCAACGGTTACGGTGCCATCCTCAGAGGACATGTACGTTGCCCAGTTTAATGACCTGATGGCCATTTCCCTGTAGTTTGCTTCATGAGAGTGCTCGTACCAGGCAGCGCAAAGCGCTGCAAAGCGGGCGGTGTGGCTGCCCATCACGTGGTAACAGAATTTTTGCTCATGGATGGGGATTGCCGAGAAGAACGGCTCCGCCCCCAAATTCTCCTTTACCCAATCGATCACACGCTTCGCTGATTCATACTGGTTTCCTGCGATCCCGGGTGTCGTCAACAGGTAACGGGCTGTTTCCAGCGCCGTCAACTGATCGCGATTCTCGTTGGCCAGGTCCAGGCGGATGTCTTCAAAATACCCTTTCCAGGTGTTATGCTGCAGCGGGTAATCCAGGATCCACTGCATCACCCGGTCCCTGGCATCCGCGTACTGCGATTCCCCCAGCCTGACGAGTTCGTCGAACAGGCGCAGCAGCTGGACCATGTCCGCCGTGTACTCTTCAATCACCTGCCCATCCCGCACGTCCACCCTGAAGGGTACAGGTGAGTGCTGCGCGTCACCCTGGCGCAGGTTGGCAAGCAAAGTTGTGGCACAATCCACTGCCGCCCTGAAGTATTTCTCCTCAGCGGTCAATTCGTAAAAATCGAGGAACGCCCTGCCAACCTGAGCGACTTTGTCCGGCTCAGTGGCGTACTCACCATCCGCGCGGGCGCCGAAATAGACCCCGGTGCCGGGGTGGGCGGAAGCGTACGGCGCGTTCGGCCATTGGAAATGAGAAGGCGCACGGTGATCGATCAAGCGGTCGAGCATCGAACGGACAATGTCAATGAAAGCCGCATCGCCGGAGTATGGGTAATACTTGATCAGCGTGGTGACCGCCCAGGCGAACTTACCTGCCGGGTTGTCCGGCCAGATGGTCGGTCGCAAGGGATCTGTCCAGAAGCAGGAATACTGCAGGTACCACGGCAAACCGTTGCGCGGATCACGCGGGCAGCGCTTAATGAAATCCATCGCCAGCCAGATCACCCGATCGTAACAGGTCCTGGCTTCCAGGTTTTCATCACAGTCGAGCAGCACTTCGTGCCCGTTAATCAAATACATCCACTTACTCCGTTTTCATTACCTGGCAGGCATCCGGTGCAAACGCAAGCCAGACTTTTTGTTGATGGGTCAGGAAAGATTGCCCATTGATGTTAATGTCCGCAGTAATGATCCTGCCGCCGATATCAATACCGAGGCGGGTGATCGCTCCATGGAAGGTGATCGTATCAATACAACCCTCAAAGAGGTTGTGCAGGACATTCAGTGGTTTTTCTGCGAACACTTCCACATTTTCCGGTCTTATCAACACCACAACGGGTGTGTTGACCGGCATCCCCTGCAAGCGCGTCGATTCCAGTGAAAACGTGCCGCAGTCAACAGAGGAGGATGAACTGATCTTTCCTTGAAACTCGTTGGCAGTGCCAATGAACGTTGCCACGAAACGCGTGCCGGGTTTGCGGTAGATCTCCTGTGGGGATCCGATTTGCTCAATGAGACCGTTGTTCATCACCACCACCAGATCTGAGATGGAAAGGGCTTCTTCCTGATCGTGGGTGACGTAAACAGTGGTGATACCCAGGTCAGATTGGATCCTGCGGATCTCCCCGCGCAAAGCTACACGCACTTCCGCATCCAGAGCGGATAAGGGCTCATCCAGCAGGAGCACCCTCGGCTCGATAGCCAGCGCGCGTGCGAGTGCGATGCGCTGCTGCTGCCCGCCTGAAAGTTGGTGGGGATAACGTTTGGCAGTGCTTTGCAAGCGAACCAGGTCTAACACTTTATCAGCGCGTTCAACCGCTTCCTGCTTCGGTATACGCTGCATCTTTAAGCCGAACATCACATTATCGCGGATGGTCATATTGGGGAACAACGCGTAAGATTGAAAAACCATGCCGATTCCCCTTTTATCCGGTGGGATTGGAGCGATGTTCTCACCGTTCAGCAGGATGGACCCTGAATCGGGGGTTTCAAACCCGGCGATCATCCGTAAGGTGGTGGTTTTTCCACATCCTGATGGTCCAAGAAATGAAACCAACTGCCCTTTTTCAACCGAAAGGTTGAAATCCTTAACCGCCACCACGCTTGAAAAAGTTTTACAGATGTTCGTCAGTTCCAGATATGCCATGTTGAAATTCCTATCACCGAGCTTTGATCACATCAGAAGTTGATTTGATGCCCTTCCCACTCACCCACAGGATGAGCAGGGAGACGATCCAGGCAATTGTGAACGAAATAACCGATAAACCGGCCGCGATCGTGCCATCTTTTCGTGTGTATTCCACAAGAAGCATCGGAAATGTCTTGAAACTCGCCCCAACGATCAACCGCGCCAGGGTAAACTCGGCGAAAACCGTCGCGAAGACCAGCAAACTGCCGCTGAGGATACCGGGAAAGATGTTGGGGATGATCACCTTGGTAAGCACGTTGAGCATGTTCGCGCCCAGGCTTTGCGCTGCTTCGGTCAGGGTGGGTATATCGATCGCTTCGATGTTGTTGGACACCGAGCGGTACATGTACGGCATGGTGAATATCACCGTTGCCGCCGCCAACAAAAATGGCGAGCGGTGGATCGGCTGGAAGTTGTAAACCTGGACAAGCGAAAGAGCTAATACCACGCCCGGGATCCCAAATGGAAGGATCATCAGCAGGTCAAGCAGGGGTTTCGCTGCATGAAGGCGCACGTGTACCCAGTACACAGTGGGAACAATGAGCACAAGGCTTAGGGCCACCGAGATAACTGAGAGAACCAGCGAGTTCTTGAGGGTGATCAAGAAATAAGGATTCTTGGCAACCTCTGTGTAACCCTCAAGTGTGTAACCTTCCGGAAGGATGGTTTTATCCCAACGGGTAGCCACCGAGAAAATATATGTGGCGATGATCGGGATCAGCATGTAAAGGAGGAAAAATCCGATGGTCAGAACCTGTAACCACCCTGGTTTTGCTACTTTTCCTTTATCGGCTTGTTTCTGTTCCTGCATCATTTACCTCCTCGTCCATTGCCGCGCGCGGTTGGAGGCAACCTGGTAAATGGCAATACACGTTCCCATGATCAACAACGAGCCCACAGCGAGCGCCTGCCCAATGCCAGGATCGTGAAGAACTTCTCCAGTGATAGTAAAGCCGATCTGCAGCGTTACCAATGACAACCTGGACCCCGTGAGAGTGTACGCGGTGGCATACGCGCCAAAGGCGTTGGCGAACAGCAGAACGAAACCCGCCAGCAGCGAGGGCGCCAGGATCGGGATACCAATACTCCACCAGAAAGCAATAGTGTTCGCGCCTAGGTTTGTGGCGGATTCCCGCCATTCCTTTTTAATGCCAGCAAAAGCGGGGATGATCAGCAATACCATCAACGGTAATTGGAAGTACACATAAGCGAGCGTGAGCCCGGAAAACGAATAGACACTGAAGGTCGGGTAAATCTTAAGTCCCAGGTACTGCAACAGAAACTGGGTGACAATACCATTAGAGCCCAGGACGATAATGAACGCAAAAGCGAGCGGTGCCCCGGCAAAATTGGTAGTGACGTCTGAAAGCGTGATCAGCAATTCCTGAACCCGCTTGCTCGGCCAGCGATAGATGTTGTACCCGATGAAAACCCCAAATAACGTTCCAATCGCGGCGGTCAGACCGGATAGCTTGACACTGTTCCAAATGGACTTAAGATAGAGCGGGGTGGCGGCATCTACGTAATGAGCGGTGGTCAAGTGTCCGGTTTTATCCAGGAAACTCCCCCGCACCAGTAAAATGATAGGCACGATCTCGAAGGCGAGACAGAATAACAGAAACGGGGTCAACCCAGCCCATGCCGAAATGGCTTTCTGCCACCTTGAGGAATTATTCATCAGCCTGCTCTCGTGTGTGTATAAAGAAATTATACACGATTAATTGCCGTATTGCAACTGTTTTTGTTTTGTTTTTACCGTTTGTGTTTTTGTTTTATGTTTGTTATAATGATAATCATAACATAAATCAAAACGTGCAAGTAAAAGAACCTGGGAGCAATCATGAACCTGAATCCTGGCGGGCAAAATTCAATCACCGATGATGCGCGGTTGTTTATCGAGCAATGCAGAGCATTGGATGGGAGTATTTTTGAGCGCGGCCGCGATATCTTCATCAGCCGCTCCCCCGGCAGGCTTGACCTGATGGGCGGGAACGATGATTATACGGGTGGGTTGGTTTTCGAAACCACCATCCGCGAAGCCACGTTTTTTGCTGCCCAGGTCAGGAGCGATGACCGGTTTGTCCTGTACAATCCGGGTGTTAAAAATCTGGGCTGGCAGGAGACCATCCGCTTCTCCCTGTCGGACCTGGGGACTTCGATCAACGAAGGTGACCTTGAGCAATTCCGCGCTTGGATCAATGATGACCCTGCACGGTCTTGGTTTTCTTACATCGTCGGGAATCTGTTTTTCTTGAAACTGAATTATCCATCAGCTGTAACACACGGCTTAAACATGTTCATGGATTCGTCCATCCCGCTTGGAAAAGGGGTCAGTTCCTCAGCAGCACTGGAAGTTGCCTCCATGAAAGCCTGCGCAGCGGCATACGGTATAAAGGCACAGGGGATCGAGCTCGCGCAGTGGACGCAGTGGGTGGAAAACACCATCGCGCTTTCAGCCAGCGGCGTGATGGACCAGTATGCGGTGATCATGGGTGACGTGGATACCTTTACACCGATGATCTGTCAACCATGCATCCCCTTACCCCCGGTTAGGCTGCCGCAGGGACTGCGTGT
>CAYMGO010000100.1:0-5528 GCA_964390015.1 uncultured Anaerolinea sp.
CGCGTGCGGCGGCTGCGGCGAAACCCCGTACGTCAAGCTGCTCTCGCAGCTCTTCGGCGACCGCGCCGTGATCGGCAACGCCACCGGCTGCTCGTCCATTTACGGTGGTAACCTGCCCACCACCCCGTGGGCGCACAACCGCGAAGGCCGCGGCCCGGCCTGGTCGAACTCGCTGTTTGAAGACAACGCCGAATTCGGCCTGGGCATGCGCCTGACGCTCGATCAACAAAACGGCTTCGCGCGCGAACTGCTCACCAAACTGGCGGGGGACCTGGGCAGCACGCTGGTGGATGAAATCCTCAACGCTGACCAGTCCACCGAGACCGGTGTAAGGCAGCAGCGCAAACGTGTGGAAGCCATCAAGGAAAAACTCGCCTCCAGCAAAGATGCCAATGCCTCGATGCTTCTGGGCGTGGCTGACGCGCTGGTGAAAAAGAGCGTGTGGATCATCGGCGGCGACGGCTGGGCGTACGATATCGGTTACGGCGGCCTTGACCATGTGCTCTCCTCAGGGCGCAATGTGAATATTCTCGTTCTTGACACCGAGGTGTACTCCAACACCGGCGGTCAATCCTCCAAGGCCACCCCGCTGGCAGCGGTTGCCAAGTTCTCCGCCAAAGGCAAAGGCCTGGGTAAAAAGGACCTCGGCCTGATGGCCATGTCTTACGGTTACGTGTACGTTGCCAACGTGGCGATGGGTGCCAATGACAATCAGACTCTCAAGGCCTTCCTTGAAGCCGACGCCTACGATGGACCCTCACTTATTATTGCCTACAGCCACTGCATCGCCCACGGCATTGATATGAAGAAGGGTCTCGAACAACAGAAACTCCTCGCCGCCACAGGCCTGTGGCCGCTCTACCGCTACAACCCTGACCTGGTGGATGAGGGCAAGAACCCGCTGCAGCTCGATAGCCGGGAACCTACCGTGGCGGTGAAAGATTACGCCTACAATGAGACGCGCTACCGCATGCTGGTGCAGAGCGATGAAGCCCGCGCTGAAATGCTGATGACCGAGGCGGCTGAGTTCGCCCAGCGCAAGTGGGACCTGTACAAGCAAATGGCGGCCATGGCCTACACCAAGCCAGAAGAAAAACAAGAGTAGGAGAAACTGAATAAATACCACCCGGCACCCCACAAAGGTGCCGGGTTTTTATTTTGCGTAATGAGCTCACATAATTCACGTACTCAGATGATTTTCAGTACATAGACAAACAACGGTTATTAAGGTAAAAAAGACGCAAAGGGCTAAAACCGGAAAACGAAAAATGAAATTCAAGATCAGTGAGATCTCGAAAATGTCAGGTTTTTCTCCCAGCGGGATCCGCTTCTTTGAAGAAGCCGGAGTGATCAAACCAACCCGGGGTGATAATCAGAAATACCGTGAATTCTCAATGGATGACCTGCAGATGCTGCTGGCGTGCAAGCAATACCGCGAGTGCGGCATCCCCCTGAACCAGGCAGTGGAATTGCTGAAAAACGCGAACCCCGCACAAATCCGCGCACAAATCAACTCGCAGGCGTTATGGCTTGAGAAAGAAATAACCCGCAAACGCCTTCTATTAAAACACCTTGAAGAGATCTCCTCTGCCATCCAGAAGATCGAACAAACAGAACCAGTTTTTGAAAGGTGCACATTACCCGGGCTTTATTATCTGAAGTTATGGCAACCGGGATACCCTGAAGGAGAATACGCCCCGCACGACAGCGTGTTTGAATGGCTTGAACAAAGTCCCATTACCAATTCCTGCCTGCTGCTCTCAACTGAAAACCTGCTGCGCGGAAGCGGCGAACTTGAAACCGCCTGGGGGCTGTGTATTGAAGAGGATAGCGCGAAATTACTGGGGTTTTCTCCAGCCGCGCAGATTAAAGAGATACCGGCGCAGGAGTGTGTTCGTGTTCTGGTGAATGTGACCGAAAACCTGACGATAGACAGCGGTCAGTTGACCGCAACCAGGCAATACCTTAAAGAACTTAGCCTGCATCCCACGGGACCGGCGGTGAGCACGTTCATTCTCAGCGTAAATGATAAGAACAGTCAATTCAACCGTTACGATTACCTCTGGATCCCCGTGCATTGACAACGGATAAGACAATCGTGTCTTAAGTCAATAAATTCCAATACTTTAATCACACAAACCAGTTTCCTTATTGACTCTACAGTAACTGCATGGTGTAAATTCACACTGGTGTGGTATCGGGGCACCCGCATTAAAGCATACATCAACACCATCCGGGCACCCTTCACCCCACCAACCGGACATTAATATCCAATTCATCAAAGGAGATGTACCCATGAGCAAAGAAAGTAAAGTCAATCTGTCACGTCGTAACTTCATGAAAGGTGCCGCGCTGGCCACTGGCGCTGGGATATTGGCTGGTTGCGCGCCCAAAGTCGCCGAACCCACCAGCGCACCAACAGAAGCCCCTATCACCGCTACAGGCCCGGTCGATTGGTTGGGTACTGAACCTGAGGTCGGAGAAGTCGTTGAAACTGTTGAAAGCGATGTCATCGTCATCGGCGCGGGTACCGGTGGGCAGTATGTCGCCGCATCCGTCCTTGAAAAAGGCCTGAAGGTCATTGTTCTTGAAAAGAACAACAAGGTCAGCACGCTGCGCAATGACTGGGGCGCCATCGGCTCCAAGTGGCAGAAAGAGGAAGGTGTTGAAATTGACAAGGCAACCATCATCCACACTCACGCCTTCTACGCAGCCAATCGTGTCGATCATCGCCTGCTCAAGATCTGGGCTGACGAAAGCGGCGAAGCCATCACCTGGATCGGCGAACTGCTGGAATCACTAGGTGCTTCCTTCTTATACGAAGGCGGCTACGAAGCCAAACTTGACGGCACCAGCTACCCCAAGTTCCCCACCGGTCACAGCGCTTACCTGGCTGACGGTTCAAATGACGGCGCGCCGTTGATGAAAGAATACATCGAAAAATTGGGCGGGGAATTCCGCTTTGAAACCACCTTCGTCAAGTTTGAGCACGAAGGTAAAAAAGTCACAGCAGCCATCGCCAAGGATAAGGAAGGTAAATTAATCCGCTTTGTTGGCAAGAAGGGCATTGTCCTTTCCGCAGGCGGCTACCAGGGCGACCCGAATATGCTCAAAACCCTGCAACCCGCTGATGTGATGCTCATGATGCCCCCCAGCGCCGCAGCCTGCTCCGGTGACGGCATCAAAGCCTGCCTATGGATGGGCGCTGCAATGGACGAATGCCACAGCAGCATGCTGTTCGACCGCATGGGCGTGCTCCCCAACGAGACTCCCGCCAATATGACGGTCCCGGGTTTCTTCTGGCTCGGTTCGCAGCCCTGGCTCAAAGTGAACCTGCTCGGCGAACGCTTTACCAATGAGTCCGGCCCGTATGACTTTATTCTGCACGCCGCCGCCAGGCAGCCAGGCGCAACCTATTGCGCCATCATGGATGCCAATTGGTTCGAACAAGTCACCCAGTACGAAACCACCGGCTGCTCACGCATCTACCCCTACCCCAATGGCAGCCAGAACGACGTCTTCAAGACCGGCGGATTGGAACCGACCGGCAACGACCTCAAGGTGATCAAGGAAGAATGGACCGCCATCCTCAACGGTTTGAAGGAAAGCGGTCACCTCCAGGAAGGTAACACTCCTGAAGAACTGGCAGCCAAACTGAACATCCCCGCAGACACCTTCGCCGCTACCGTGGCGCGCTACAACGAACTTGCTGAGAAGGGTGTTGATGAGGACTTTTACAAGGAGTCTTACCGTCTGCTCCCCCTTAATAAGGCACCTTATTTCGGCATCCGCCTAACCGGCTGGCTGCTGTGCACGCTTGACGGTGTCCGCATCGATACCCAGATGCGCCCCCTGGATTCAATGAACACACCGTTCGAAGGACTGCATGTCATAGGTGATTCCTCCGGCAGCTTCTTCGCCCACACCTACCCGAACCTGACCACCGGGTACGCCAACGGCCGCACCACCACCTTCGCACGCCGCGTCGCCCGCATCCTCGCCGGCGAACCAGTTGATCTGCCCGCAGCATAAACGCTAAGCAGTAAACTCATTATTGGTACAGTGAAACCGGGAGGGATAACCCTCCCGGTTTCACATTTCTCGCCTTGGCCATTGCTGCTGATGTGGAGCATCGGGGTAAAAAAACCGACCCCTGGGTGAGAGGTCGGATCTTTGGTTATCGTGTTGGTTCGTCGAGCATCGGTTCGTTTTTCTTCTGCCTGTATACAATGCGTCCGCGCGTTAAATCGTACGGGCTCATCTCCACTTTCACATGGTCGCCCAGCAGAATGCGGATGTAATATCGTCTCATCCGTCCGGAAAGATAAGCGAGTACTTCATGGCCGTTCTCGAGGCGCACGCGGAACTGGGTTCCGGGCAGGGCTTCGATGATCTCGCCTTCCATCTGTATCTTATCTTCTTCTTTGGCCATAATTCCTCCTGACCAGCCTTCCAGGCTGCTTATCCATCTGCCGAACTACTCGCCCACCTTGGTGTATTGGCGGCGTTTGATGCGTCTGATGGCCTTTTTCTTTTCCACGCGGCGAAGTTCGCTTTTTGAAACAAACCAGCGCTTGCGGCGGATGGTGCTCAAGACGCCGCTCTTCACTACCTTCTTACGAAAGCGTTTCAGCAGTGAATCCTGTGATTCATTGGGTCGCAAAACTACAGAAGCCATGGTTTCTCACCTCCCCTCGCCGGGAAAATAAAATCGACTGTTAAGTCGCGCAGTCGATCAGGATCTATCCATCAGAATTCTTTCGCGGATGTTTCAGGATTTGGCTCATCACCTCTTTGAAAGTTCTTATTGTCCTTCTGACCAACTACAAACGCTATTATAACGTGAATACAGGTTCATTGTCAATCAGCAATAAGGGCACTAAACTTCAATGGCAGAACTTTATCTCAGGCGGGGTGTTAACAATCTTGCGGCAGAAAAGAACTATCTGCTCCCGAGCGTCCAGTTGAATTTAATGTCATAAAGATATCGGGCAGAATTGCAGGATTGAAAAAGTAAAATTAGCAGTTAAAATTAGACTGATACTAAACGCCGATGGGAGCTAATCTCATCAATATTTGTAAAGGAGAAGAAATGAAAAAGAAGTTGCTGTTAGTTACATCTGTAATACTGGTCATGAGCGTTTTGCTCGCAGCCTGCGCGCAGCCGACCGCTGCACCAGTGGCTCCAGAACCCCCCGCGGTTGAAGAACCCGCAGCCCCGGCGGAAACAGAAGCACCGGCCGCTACCGAAGCCCCCGCGGCTGAAGAACCCGCTGTCGAAGTCAAACTCGCCGCCATCTTCCCGGGTGTCATTACCGATAACGACTACAACACCCTGGCCTATGTTGGTATGACCACCGCGCAAGAAACCCTCGGCATCGAAGCAGTTTATTCCGAAAGCGTTCCGGTTCCTGATGTTGACCGCGTGATGCGCGAGTACGTCGATGCTGGCTTCAACGTCATCTGGACGCACGGCGGGCAGTTCATCAACCAGACGGTCGAACTCGCCAAGCTGTTCCCCGAAGTTG
>CAYMGO010000101.1:0-5485 GCA_964390015.1 uncultured Anaerolinea sp.
AACAAGTTGGCTAATATCAAATCAGCAATAAAGCGCAACAAGCAAAATGAAAAACGAAGACTGCGCAACCGTGTCTATCGTGGAACTGCTCGCACTTATATCGCCCGGGCACGAGTGGCTTTGGCGGGGCAGGATCCTGAAGCCGCGGAAGTTGCAACGATGGCAGCAGTAGCTGCACTCGACAAGGCTGCTCAGAAGGGCGTCATTCATAAGAACAACGCCGCGCGCCGCAAAAGCAGGCTGATGAAGCGGCTGGCCGCTTCAAAGTAAGATCGTTTTTTATGAATAAATGAGCGGGAGGTGAATACCTCCCGCTCTTGCTATTTACAGGCGCAGGCTGATTTTTGCCTATGATATAATCCAATCTGGTTGATTGGAAAGCCTACTGGAATTAATATGTTCGAAGTCGAGCAGAAAAAGATCGAAGAGAGAATTCATGTTTATTGCAGGGAGCATGGTCTCCCTGTGTTAGATGTTAAGTGGACCTGGATCCCATTTAACGGTCAATGGGGAATCAGTACCTCCTTTTTCCAAATGGCTTCTGCTTCTCTGGGTGGTAAACCGGGAAACGTGGCTGAGCGGGCCGCAGAAATTGCGGCTGACATGGCCTCACATCTCCAAGGATCCAGTGGGTTTGAAAAGATTGAAGCAGTAAAAGGCTATCTTAATCTGTACTTTTCCACTAATGATTATTCCCGACATGTGCTCAACTCGATATTGACCGAAAAAGACAATTACGGTCACGGCGAACGTTTGCATCAGCGTATCATGGTCGAATTTTCCCATCCTAACACGCACAAGGCTTTTCATGTGGGGCACCTGCGCAGCGCGTTCTTAGGTGATGCGCTGGCGCGCATCCTTGAAGCTGCGGGGTACGATGTAGTTAGAGCGAATTACCCGGGGGACATAGGGCTGCACGTGATCAAGTGGTTGTGGAATTATCTCAAGCATCACAAGGGCGAAAAACCGGATAGGGACATCACCCGTTGGATGGGCTCGATCTATGCCGAAGCAATAAAGCGCCTGGAACAGGATCCTACGCTCGAAGAAGAGATCAGAGAAATGTACAACCGCTGGGATCAGCGCGATGCTGAAGTTGTTGATTGCTGGAAAGAAACCAGGCAGTGGTCATTGGATGGATTTAACGAAATGTATGACCTGCTCGACATTCACTTCGACCGTTACTATTTTAATTCGATGTTCGAAGTTCCAGGCAAAGAAATGGTCGACGAACTGCTGGCGAAGGGGATCGCAGAAGACGAACGTGCGGATAGGGGAACGGTGATCGTTAAAATTGACGAGAAACTGGGACTGAAGGAAGAAAAATACCGAGTGATGGTTGTGCTGCGTTCCGATGGAACCGCGTTGTACGCTACTGAAGACC
The DNA here is from genome assembly GCA_964390015.1 of uncultured Anaerolinea sp. Classification (GTDB taxonomy): domain Bacteria; phylum Chloroflexota; class Anaerolineae; order Anaerolineales; family Anaerolineaceae; genus UBA6107. Next base: position 1,385 of record CAYMGO010000101.1, read on the forward strand.
TGGCGTTGGCAAGGCAAAAATTCCTCGATTACCCGGATCTGCAAAGATCCTACTATGTGGTGGATGTGCGCCAATCGCTGCATTTTCAACAGGTGTTCAAGACCCTTGAACTGGCGGGGTATGAATGGGCAACTCGCTGCCAGCACCTGCCTTATGAACTGGTGAGCCTGCCTGGGAACGTGGTGATGGCTTCGCGTGAAGGAACCGTTGTGCTGCTGGAAGATCTGATCCGTGAGGCAACAGAGCGCGCGCTGGCAGTAGTGCAGGAAAAGAACCGCGACCTTCCACCAGAAAATCAACTTGAGATCGCAAAAGCGGTGGGAATCGGTGCCATCAGGTTCCCGATGCTCTCACGCGAAAGCAACAAGGTTGTCACTTTTGATTGGGAATCAGCATTAGACTTTAACGGTCAGGCTGCGCCTTACATACAGTACGCGTATGTTAGGGCAAACAGCATCCTGCGTAAGGTGGATAACCAGGTACCCCCCGAACTGACTGCCGAATACGAGTTGACCCAACCCGAAATCACACTCATTGACCTGATCAGCCGCATGCCCGAGGAAATCCAGAAAGCCGCCCGGGACCTGAAGCCGTTGATCATCACCAACCAGGCCTACGAACTGGCGCGGGCGTTTAATGATTTTTACACCCAATGCCCGGTGCTTGGAGTGGATGAACCCATGCGGTCAGGGCGGTTGCGGCTTGTGGCCGCCGCCCGGCAGGCGATCGCCAACAGTCTGGCAATACTGGGCATCACAGCCCCACAAGCGATGTGAAAATAATCTAAACACAAAAGGAGAAACACCACATGTCCCCAATTAAAACCCTTATCATGGGTGCAGCCGGTCGCGATTTTCATAATTTCAACGTTTTCTATCGCGACAACAAGGATTATGAAGTCGTCGCTTTTACCGCCACGCAAATTCCTAACATTGAAGGCAGGAAATATCCTGCTGAACTGGCAGGTTCGCTTTATCCGGCAGGCATTCCGATCTTCCCGGAGAGTGAACTGGTTGATCTGATCAAGAAACTGAAAGTTGACCAGGTGGTCTTCGCATACAGCGATGTGCCGCACGAAGTGGTGATGCACAAAGCTTCAATCGTGCTGGCGGCTGGCGCGGATTTCCGCATGATGGGAGTGGAGAGCACGCAGGTCAAGTCGGTTAAACCAGTAGTTTCAGTGTGCGCGGTGCGCACAGGCTCGGGCAAGAGCCAGACGACACGACGTGTCTCCATGATCCTGCGAGATATGGGCTACAAGGTGGCTGCCATTCGCCACCCCATGCCTTACGGTGACCTGGTAAAGCAAAAAGTGCAGCGCTTTGCCACCTACGCTGACCTGGACAAACACGAGTGCACCATCGAAGAGCGCGAGGAATACGAACCGCACATTGATAATGGCGTCATTGTTTACGCCGGTGTGGATTACGAAGCCATTTTGCGTGAAGCTGAAAAGGAAGTGGACATCGTGCTGTGGGACGGTGGGAATAACGATTTCTCATTCTATAAATCAGACCTGAACATTGTTGTGGCAGACCCGCACCGGGCTGGACATGAACACAAGTACCATCCTGGAGAAACCAACGTGCGACTGGCGGATGTGTTTGTCATCAACAAGGTCGATACCGCCAAACCAGGAAAAGTCATCGATGTGCGCAACACACTTCACGAACTGAACCCGAACGCGATCGTTATTGAAGGTGCCTCACCGTTATTCGTCGATGATCCAGAAGCCATCCGCGGCAAACGTGTGCTGGTGGTTGAAGATGGTCCAACGTTGACCCACGGCGAGATGGCCTACGGCGCTGGTTGGGTAGCAGCCAGGCGGTTTGGTGCTGCTGAAATCGTTGACCCGAGGCCATACGCGGTGGGGACTATCCATGAGACCTTCGTCAAGTACCCCAACACTGGTCCCATTCTGCCGGCGATGGGTTATGGTGACAAAATGGTCAAAGACCTGGAGGACACCATCAACAAGATGGATGTGGACCTGGTGGTCTCGGCCACGCCGATCGACCTCAACAGGATCATCAAGGTAAACAAACCGATGCAGCGCGTCCGTTACGAACTTCAGGAGATTGGCAAGCCGGACCTGGAAGACATCCTGAAGAAGAAATTCCCCAGGAAATAGACGAAGATTTGACAGGCTCAGCGTGGATTTACGCTGAGCCTGTTATAGGAAAACACAGTATGTTTATTGATGAAGCGAGGATATACTGCAGGTCAGGGCGCGGTGGAGCGGGGGTCGTGCATTTCCGCCGCGAGAAGTATGTTCCCCGCGGTGGTCCGGATGGCGGAGACGGCGGCAGGGGCGGTGATGTTGTTTTTCAGGTTAATGAGAAAATGAACACGCTGCTCAATTTCCGCTACAAGCATAAATTCATTGCCGAGGATGGAAAAATTGGCCGCGGCAGCAATATGAGCGGCAGGGGTGCACCCAACCTGGTGATCCCCGTGCCGCCGGGAACGATGGTTTATAACGCTGAAACCAACGCGCTTCTTGGAGACCTGGTGGAACCGGGTCAGGAGTTGACCGTGTGCAAGGGCGGGCGGGGCGGCAGGGGGAACCAGCATTTTGCCACCTCGCGCAACCAGGCGCCGCGCACCGCGGAAAAGGGTGAACCCCCGGAGGAATGCGAAATCAGATTGGAGTTAAAACTCCTCGCAGATATTGGCATCGTCGGGGTGCCTAACGCCGGCAAATCCAGTCTGCTGGCTGCGGTCACCAACGCCAGGCCAAAGATCGCGGATTACCCATTCACCACAGTGGAACCCAACCTGGGTGTGGTGCGGTTGGATACTGAGACTGACTTGATCCTGGCAGACATACCCGGCTTGATCGAAGGCGCGCATGAAGGCGTTGGGTTGGGTGATGCCTTCCTCAAGCATATCCAGCGTACACGGGTGCTCATCCATGTGCTGGATGGCAGTGCGGAAGACCCGATGGCGGATTTCAGCCAGACCAACCAGGAACTGGCGCTCTTTGATGCTGATTTAGGGGAAAAGCCACAGGTCGTGGTGGTGAACAAGGTGGACCTGCCAGGAGTGCGGGAGGCAGCTGAGAAGCTGCTCAAAAAACTCACAAAAATGGGATATGAAACGTACGCCATCTCTGCACTGACGCGGGAAAATCTCACCCCGGTGCTGTGGAAGGCTCACGAAATCCTCCTCAACACGCCAAAGAAGGAAGTGGTGCCGGAACTGCCGGTTTATAAACCTGCGGAGGACCCGCGTGACTTCACCATTGAAAGAGAAGGCGGCGGCTGGCGGGTGAGAAGCGCGGCAATTGAGCGCGCGGCAGAGATGACCTATTGGGAACATCACGGATCAGTCAGGCGGTTTCAACACTTGATGGTTTCGTTGGGGGTTGATGCAGCGCTACGCGAGCGGGGTATCAACAACGGCGATACTGTATACGTACTGGATTATGAACTGGAATGGCAGGACTAACATGACTTCCTATCAACGAGTCGGCATTTTTGGTGGCACCTTTGACCCACCGCATGTAGGCCACCTGATCCTGGCGGAGGAATGCCGTACACAGCTCTCGCTGGACTTGCTGTTGTGGGTGGTAACGGATAACCCGCCCCACAAACGATACACTAACGTCAGCCCGATCGAAGACCGCTTCATGCTCGTTGAAAAGGCCATCCAGGGGAACCCGGCTTTCAAGACCTCGCGGGTGGATATTGACCGACCGGGACCACATTACGCCATCGATACAGTCAACATACTCAAGCAGGAATACCCGGGCGCGGAGATGTATTACCTGATGGGCGGGGATTCTTTGCACGATCTGCCCACATGGAATAAACCGCAGAAGTTCATCAAGGTGTGCGACGGCATCGGGGTGATGCGCCGTCACGCTGACCAGGTGGACCTGTCCACGCTTGAAGAGGAGCTGCCGGGGATATCTGATAAGGTAAAGATCGTGGAAGCACCAATCCTTGAGATTTCATCCAAACAGATCAGGCAAAGGATCACAGAGGGCATGGGCTACCGTTACTACCTGCGTGATGCGGTGTACCAGGCGGTATGTGAACTGGGAATGTACCGTTAGCGAGTGCCTACACCAGGCAATTTAAAAGACCCCGGCGTATT
>CAYMGO010000102.1:0-2375 GCA_964390015.1 uncultured Anaerolinea sp.
GCGGTGAAGCATTTGAACCCGCACTGGGTGTCCTGCAGCTTTGGCAGGATCAACCAGCGTACCATGTTGTTAAAGATGCGCCCGATGAAATGTCGGAACCATGGTTCATCATAACGCACTGACCCCGGAGCCTCGCGCGAGGCTATGACAATGTCCATCCCTTCGACCTGTGGGGGCAAAAAGCGCGGGATCTCTGAGATTGGCATCGAAAGGTCCACGTCGCAGATGAAGCGGTATTGACCCTTGGCTGCCAGCATGCCGGCCTGCACCGCCCGCCCTTTGCCCGCCTTTTCGATGTGGAGCACGGTAATCTCAGGGTTCAACACGGAAAAAGAGCGCGCAATCTCCAGTGTGCCGTCATTGCTGCCGTTCTCGGCGACCACGATCTCGATGGGGTAAGACTGTGCGCGGATGAATGCCAGCGTTTTCTGCAGAGTCTCAGGCAGGCGCTGTTCTTCGTTATAAGCGGGAAAAACGATTGAGAGAAAGGGTTTTACTTCTGCCATTTGTTCCTTATTATACGCTCGAAGCAACAAATTTAACGCTGCGTGGTTCCCTTTTGTCCCTTATAATTTGGTTAGCAGCAGCCAGCCCGGTTGCCCTGATTCCATGCGCGAGAGTCCATCATGCGAGGCAGGTCCATTTTCATCGTTCTTTTGTTTATCCTGGTTCTGGTGACCGCTGGCGGTGCGCCGCTTACGGTGCACTCATTTACTGCCGCAAATGGGGCTGATCTACCTCCCGAGCGTTGGCGCGAGTGGCCGGTTGTACCCGTATTATCCTCACGCGCCATCGAGATCCTTCAAGCTGCGGCGCAAAACCCCGCGCTTGACAAGCATAATTTTTCCAAGATCGGTGATTGCCAGTTCACCCCGGCAACCTTCCTGGCGGGTTACGTGAAAGGGGATTACTCGCTGCCCGCGGGGTACCAAGCGACCTCCCATTATTTCAAAGAAAGCATGGTCAGGGATTCGATCACGGCGGCCAACGGGCTGGGGGTGAGCAGCGTGTTGAACCCCATGTTCGCCGCGGGCGCGGGTTACCAGGAGTGCAGCCGGAATGAAACCCCGTTGGACTGTGAACTGCGCACCCGGCGCCCGGTAGTGGTGTTGGTGGCGTTGGGCACCAATTGGAAACCCGGTCAGGAGATCACCTTTGAGGAAAACCTAAGAACCGTGGTGGAAGTGATCCTGGCCAGCGGCGCGCTGCCCGTCCTGGCGACCAAGGCGGATAATATCGAGAAGGATTGGAAGCTCAACCTGGCGAACGCCAGGGTTGCCGCTGAATATGAGGTCCCGTTGGTGAATGTGTGGCGGGCGGTTCAACCCCTTCCCAACAACGGGCTGCAGGCGCCGAACAATGTGTACCTCACCACCAATGGCTGGCTTGAGCAGAACCGCGCCTGGTTGAAGATGCTGGATACTGTGCGCGTGGTGCTGGAACCGTGATGCCGGTTACAGCGATGTATGAACGAAAAAATATCAACAACAAGGACATGATGATGAAGAAATCGATAATCGTAGGAATGATACTCTGTTCTTCAATGCTGCTGGTATCATGCGCGGGTTCCTCCTCGCCGGCTGTGGTGGTTGAAGCCTACTATAACGCGCTGGTTGCCGGTGATGCCTCCACGTTGACCCAGCTTTCCTGCGCGGATTGGGAGCAGCAATCCAAGTTGATGTTGGATTCTTTTACCGGGGTGAAGGCGAGGGTCGAGGGTGTTGCCTGTTCTGAACTCGAGAACGACGACAGCAGCGCAGTGGTGAACTGCAGTGGTAAGATCATCGCCACTTATGGAACTGAAGACCAGGAGATCGACCTTTCCAACACGACCTTCCTCCTGCAAAAACAGGGAGACGAGTGGTTGGTGTGCGGCCAAAAATAACTGTTCCAGACCCTGACCCCGATCGCCCGCGCGGTCTTCTACTGCGCTGCGGGCTCCTTCAAGTCACTGTGGCGCTCATGCTCTGCAGCTGTGCTACAGTTCCGGCGAGTTCTGTGCCTGTCAATGTGCCCGCTGAAACGGCTGTGGCGATGAGCAGCGCGACACCCCTCGCAAGCCTGCAGGTTACTCCAGTACCGACCCTGGCAGCGGTTATTACGGAAACCATCCAACCTGCTGTGCCAACCCCAACCCCCGCCCGCACCCAGATGAGCCTGGATGACGGCGCGCTGATGTTATACGTCCCAGAAGGTGACTTTATAATGGGCTCGGTGGAAGGCGAAGGCGAAAAGGACGAGCACCCGCAGCACACCGTTCACCTGGATGCTTTCTGGATCGACGCAACGGAGGTCACCAATCGCATGTACATGGCATGCGTGCAGGCTGATGCCTGCAATGCACCCGCGCGCTCAAGTTCCTACACCCGCAAGGA
>CAYMGO010000102.1:2475-5437 GCA_964390015.1 uncultured Anaerolinea sp.
CCGGCTGGCGCAAGCCCGTATGGCGCGTTGGATGTGGCCGGCAACGTGATGGAGTGGGTGGCGGATTGGTACGGTGAGTACACCACCTCCCCATATAAGACGTACAACCCGCGCGGACCGGAAAGCGGCGGGCACCGCATTGCGCGTGGCGGCTCTTATCTTTTCAGTGCGTTTCTGATCCGCAGCGCGGAGCGTTACTGGGTGAGCCCGTACTACGTGGATGATGACCTGGGTTTCCGCTGTGCCTTTTCAGAGGAATAATTGGCAATTATTGCGCTGACCGTGGAGCGAATGGCATGAAGTGCATTTTTTCAAAAGAGAACCTGTGGGCACTGGCCTTCGCGCTGGTACTTGTGCTGCTGGTCATCCTCTCCTCCGGCGAAGCGCCGCTGTGGATCTATCAGGGGTTCTAGATGACGCTTGTCAATATCCTGATCCTCATTGGCATCTCACTCGGTGTATTTCTTTTTTGCCGTTTCAGGCGCACGCGCCGGCTGCGCGCTACGCTGCTGCTCATCATCAGCGTGGTGGTAATCTTCTGGTTGCAGCCTGCCCTGCCCATCCGCGGACTGGATTTCTGGTTGCCCTGTGCCACGCTCACGCTGGCGGGGTTGGGCTGGGTGCTCACCTCACTTCCGGAGGAAAGACAGCGCCGTGAGACCCTGTTCACGCTGCTCATGGTTACTGTCACTGTTCTGCTCATTGCGCTCACGCGCTACTTTGGCACAGTTGGTATTCTCAGCGCCTCGCGCCCGCCGCAGACGGTTAACGTCCTGCTCGTTGTGCTTGCGGGTACGGTACTGCTTTTTGCCCTGGCGCGCGTCAGCGGCCGCTTTAAATTGAGCCTGATGCTGGGGATCATTGCCATCCTTCTGCTCTTTTTGACGCTCAAGCTGCCCGCTCTGACGCTGGCTGCCAGCGCGCTGCTGCGCGGAGTGGGCGGGCAGTCGCGCGAGCTGGCTTCCGCGTTGGATATTCGCTGGTTGGGATTCTCGTACATCGCCTTCCGCCTGATCCACACCCTGCGCGACCGGCAGGTGGGCAGACTGCCTCAGATGACACTGCGGGAGTACCTGGTCTACATCCTCTTCTTTCCCGCCGTCAGTGCCGGTCCGATCGACCGCAGCGAGCGCTTCATCAAGGACCTGCGCGCAGAGTTCGTGCCAGGAGCCGTGGAATTTGGCACGGGAACCACGCGCCTGGTGCTGGGGCTCTTCAAGAAGTTTGTGCTGGCCGATACCCTGGCGATGATTTCACTCAACGCCAGCAACGCCACCCAGGTCAGTTCAGTGGGTTGGTTGTGGCTGCTGCTGTTTGCGTACAGTCTGCAGATCTACCTGGATTTCAGCGGGTACACAGATATTGCCATTGGCATGGCGCATTACATGGGCATCCGCCTGCCTGAGAACTTCCGCGCGCCGTACCTTAAACAAAACCTCACGCGCTTCTGGGATAACTGGCACATCACGCTCACGCAGTGGTTCAGGGCATATTTCTTCTTCCCGGTCACGCGTTTCCTGCGCACGCGCGCCAAATTGATGCCGGCATGGCTGGTGATCCTCGTCACCCAGTTCTCTACCATGGTGCTGATCGGGTTGTGGCACGGCATCACGCTGAATTTTGTGTTGTGGGGCGCCTGGCACGGGGTAGGGCTGTTCGTTCAGAACCGTTGGAGCGCAGCCACGCAGCGCGTTGCCTTGAAGTGGCAGGATAAGCCGTTTCTCAACCGAGCCGTGACTGCTGTGAGCGTCCTGGTGACCTTTTTGTACGTGACGCTGGGTTGGGTGTGGTTCACCCTGCCCGACCCGGGTCTTTCTTTGCGCGTGCTGGCCAGGCTCTTCGGGTTCGGAGGTGGTCTGTGACCCCGCGCTTCATCCGCAACGTGCTGATCAAAGGGCTGCTGCTCTTCGTGGTCATCGATCTCGTCTTTGCGTTTGTCCCGGCGGGCGGGCTGGGGAGGTTATCGGCATACAACCACCTGCTGCGCGGCCGCGAGCGTTTCCCGTTCGGTGAAACGCCCAGGGTATCGTATAACCTCAGCCTGTACAACTTCGAGGCCATGTTCGCTTCTCATAAATTGGATGGTGCACCCAAGACCGTGGACGAGTACCGCGTGTTGGTGATCGGAGATTCCGCTACATGGGGAACCCTATTAAAACCCGGAGAGACGCTTGCCGGGCAGCTGGACGCCGCCGGCCTGCATACCACTGATGGCAGGCGGGTGCACGTGTATAACCTGGGCTACCCCACGCTCTCGCTGGTGAAGGACTTGCTTGTACTGGAAAGGGCAATGCGCTATGAGCCCGATCTCATCCTGTGGCGGTTGACACTGGAATCCTTCCCACGGGAGCGCCAGCTGGAGTCGCCCATTGTTGCCAATAACCCGCAGCTGGTGCGCGACCTTGTTGACCGTTATAACCTGGCATTGATGCCACCAAAGGAAGTTGATAATTTCTGGTCGCGCACCCTCATTGGGCGCCGGCGTGAACTGGCCGACCTGTTGCGCCTGCAGTTCTACGGGGTGATGTGGTCAGCGACAGGCATCGACCAGCTTTACCCGGATGTGTACCCGCCAGCCGACCGCGACCTGGAGGCTGACGAGAACTTCCACGACTGGCAGCCGCCGGCCTACCCCGCGGATGGACTGGCGCTGGACCTGCTGGCCGTGGGAATGGAGATTGCCGGAAAGGTACCGGTGGTGCTCATCAATGAGCCGGTGCTCATCAGTACCGGCACCAACAGCGATATCCGTTACAACTTCTACTACCCGCGCTGGGCGTATGACCTGTACCGGCAGGAGCTGACCGCAGCCAGCAGCGAGAACGGTTGGACTTACCTTGACCTGTGGGACCTGGTGCCGGAGGCGAACTTCACCAACAGTGCCATACACCTGGACCCCGAGGGGGAGCAGATGCTGGCGCGCGCGATCATCGCAGCAGGTTTAATCCCCTGATGCGAATTA
>CAYMGO010000103.1:0-5355 GCA_964390015.1 uncultured Anaerolinea sp.
ACTTTCGGGCGGGCAGGCGCAGCGCGTGATGATCGCCATGGCGCTGGCGCTATCTCCAAAATTGCTCATCGCCGATGAACCCACCACCGCGCTGGATGTCACCATCCAGGCGCAGATCCTCGACCTCATCAGCGAGCTGCGCGAAAAGACCGACACCGCCGTCATCCTCATCACGCATGACCTGGGCATCATCGCTGAAATGGCCGACCGCGTGGCGGTGATGTACGCCGGCGAGATCGTGGAATACGCCGATGTGGAACCCATCTTTGCAAAACCGCTGCATCCCTACACCCAGGGGCTTATTGGTTCCATCCCCGTGTTGGGCAACGTGGTCGAGCGCCTCGAGGTCATCCCAGGGCTGGTGCCCAACCTCATTGACCTGCCCCCGGGCTGCCGCTTTGAACCGCGCTGCCTGCTGCGTCAGAAGTATGGGCTGGATATTTGCGCCAGGCGCGAACCACAATTACTGGAAGTGGCGAAAGACCACACAGTGCGCTGCTGGCTGTATACCGATTCTGAAGAACATTCCGCGCCTTTAAAGGTCGAATGATATGAGCAACCTGACGAGCGTGACCGAAAAGAAGAACAGCGCTGACCTGCTCAAGGTGAGCAACCTCAAAAAATACTTCCCGGTAAAAACCGGCGTGCTTCAGCGCGTCTCTGACCATGTGCTGGCGGTGGATGACGTGAGCTTCACTGTGAAGAACGGCGAGACACTGGGCCTGGTGGGTGAATCGGGCTGCGGCAAGACGACCATCGGCCGCACAATCCTGCGCCTGGTGGAACCGACAGGCGGCAAGGTTGAGTTTGACGGTAGAGAGATCTTCAAGCTGAAAGGTGACGAGCTGAAGGCCGTGCGCCGCGATATGCAGATCATTTTCCAGGACCCTTACGGTTCGCTCGATCCGCGCATGCGCATCGGCGATTCGGTGATGGAAGGCCTGGAGATCCACGGCATCGGCAATAAAACAGAGCGTTACCAGATGGCCGTAGATACGCTCAAGAAGGTCGGGTTGGAGGAGTACCACAGCCGCCGTTACCCGCACGAGTTCTCGGGCGGGCAGCGCCAGCGCATCGGCATTGCGCGCGCGCTGGCTTTGAACCCGCGCTTCATCGTTTGTGATGAACCGGTTTCCGCGCTGGATGTCTCCATCCAATCGCAGGTGCTCAATATTCTCAAGGACCTGCAAAAGGAGTTCGGGCTGACCTACCTGTTCATCGCGCATAACCTGGGCGTGGTGGAGCACATCTCAGACCGCGTGGCAGTGATGTACCTGGGCAAAATGGTCGAACTGGCGGACCGTGATGAACTTTTCCGCAATCCATTGCACCCATACACCAGGGCGCTCATGTCCGCCATTCCCATCCCCAATCCAAAATTGAAGCGTGAGCGCATCATCCTCAAGGGAGATGTGCCCAGCCCGCTCAACCCGCCCAAGGGCTGCCGTTTTCATCCGCGCTGCCCCATTGCTGTGGCGCAGTGCGCGGTTGAGGAACCTCCGTTCGTTGAGAAAACCCCCGGTCACAGTGTTGCCTGCTGGCTCGCCTGAGCGGCGTGCCGGTTTCAATGTAAACAACGCATGCAGGATATAAAGGAGGTGGTCGCATTAAAAGGACAATAACGCAGGTCGCAGTGGGTTTTGAAAGGGAAAACCCGAAATCGTTCAAACAATTTACAAGGAGAAAAGAAATGAAACGTCGTATATTTGTACTGTTCAGTTTTTTGATCGTCGCCAGCATGCTGTTGGCCGCATGCGCGACACCGGCAGCTACTGAAGCGCCGGTTGTGGAAGAACCCGCTGCCACCGAGGCACCGGCTGCCACCGAAGCGCCTGCTGCTGTTGCCCCGCTGGAAATCGAACTTGCTTTCCGCGTGGTCGACCGCGCTTACCTGCCTTCGCCTGATAAAGTGGCGCAGGAGATCCAGGCGCAGTTGGATGAGGTCGGCATCAACGTGACCCTGAAGGAAATGGAATCCGCTGCTTTCATTGATTCAACTGCAGCTGGTAATGAAGGTTTCTACCTGCTGGGTTGGAACGCTGACTACCCGGATGCCACCAACTTCTATGATTACCACTTCGCTACTGCCGAGAACATGCAGTTTGGCGCTTTGTATGATGACATGGTCGCTGAGATCCGCGCCGCAGGTAAATTATCAGATCCCGCAGCCCGCCAGGGACACTATGACACCATCAACCAGATGCTCAAGGATTACCTCATGATGATCCCGGTCGCCAACGGCGGTTCTTCCACCGTGTTCGCGGCGAACGTTGAAGGCGCTCACTCCAGCCCGCTGGGTAATGAGGTCTTCAGTGTGATGAGCAACGGTACCGATACCCTCGTTTGGATGCAGAACGGCGAACCCAACGCGCTGTGGTGCTCGGATGAGACCGACGGTGAGACCCTGCGCGCTTGCGAGCAGGCTTACGAACCGCTGCTGGCATTTGAGGTTGGCGGAACCGACGTCATCCCGTCGCTTGCTGAGAGCTATTCTGCCAATGACGAGCTGACTGAGTACACCTTCGTTATGCGCGAGGGCGTCTCCTTCCACAACGGCGCCACCCTGGATGCCAACGATGTTGTGGCAACCTACGCTTCATTGTGGGATGCAGCCAGCCCCAACCGCACCGGCCGCACCGGCAGCTTTGAGTACTTCGGCGCCTTCTTTGGTGGACCCATCAACAGCGAAACTGTTGATGCCGAGCTCGTTGATACCGATGGTCTGCTTTCACTGACCGCCCCCAGTTGCGATTACGGCGGCGAGTTCGCCTCCATCGCGGCTGTGGACGCCATGACCGTCAAGTTTGGTCTGTGCTACCCCGATCCCGCTTTCCCCTCCAAGGTTGCCTTCTCCGTCTTCAGCATTCTGGATAAGGACCACCTGGACCTGACCGCTGGCGATTCTGTTGCCATCAGCGACAACCCCAATGGCACCGGTCCCTACAAGGTAAAACAGTGGAACCGCGGTGACAGCGTGGTCTTTGAAGCCTTTGATGGTTACTGGGGCGAGAAAGCCAAGACCCCGAACTTGATCTTCCGCTGGTCAGAACAGTCCGCCCAGCGCCTGCTCGAGCTGCAGTCCGGCAACGTCCAGGGCATCGACAACCCGGGTCCGGATGATATCGCTTCTGTAGAGGCTGATACCAATCTCAAGCTGTATCCCCGCAACGGGTTCAACATCTTCTACATCGGCTTTAACAACACCATCGCCCCGTTTGATAATCTGCTGGTTCGCCAGGCGATCACCCTCGCCATTGACCGCCAGCGCATCGTCGAGCAATACTACCCGGTGGGCTCCAGTGTTTCTGATAGCTTTGTTCCAGCCTTTGTGTATCCTGGCGCCAGCCCGGATGTGCCCTGGTGGGAATTTGACCAGGAAAAAGCCAAAGAGCTGCTGGTCGAGGCCGGATACGCTGTACCGTAACCTTTAAATTGTTCAAATGGATGGGGCTGATACCCCGGCCCCATCCACAACCTTATCACTAGAGAGACGCGTTATGCTTCAATTTATCACCCGAAGGCTGTTGTTGCTGCTGCCAGTGATGCTGGGGGTTGTGCTGGTCACATTTCTGATCGTGCGCCTGATCCCGGGTGACCCGTGCGTCACCATGCTGGGAGAGCGCGCCACCCCTGCCAAGTGTGAGGTTTTCCTCGAGCGCTACGGGCTCAACGACAACCTCGGGGTGCAGTTCGTGCGTTACATGCAGAATTTGTTCAAGGGTGATTTCGGCGATTCCATCCGCTTTACCCGCCCAGTCATCACCCTCATCGCCGAGCGCCTGCCGCTGACCATGGAACTGACCCTGCTCGCCATGATCTTTTCGACCACGGTAGGCGTGCTGCTGGGGGTTATATCAGCGCTCAAACGTAACACCATCATTGATACCATCACCATGATCATCGCCAACATCGGCGTTTCCATGCCGGTTTTCTGGCTGGGGCTGCTGCTGGCTTACTTTTTCGCACTTACATTGAAGGGAACGGCTTTCGCGCTGCCCCCTTCCGGGAGGTTTTCTGCTGGACTTTCTCCCGTTGACCTGGCAAAATTCTGGGGTCTTGAAAACCTCAGTGGCATAAAGGCATTTCTTGTTCAATTAATGTCCAATACCGTGCTGGTGAATGTTATCTTTACCGGTGATTGGAAGTTGTTCTGGGATTCCTTGAAACACCTCATCCTGCCGGCTGTGGCGGTGGGCACCATCCCCATGGCCATCATCGCGCGCATGACGCGCTCCAGTTTACTTGAGGTGGTGGGGCTGGATTATATCCGCGCCGCGCGCGCCAAGGGCATGGTGGAGCGCCGCGTCATTGGCAAGCACGCCATGCGCAACGCCATGATCCCCATCGTCACCATCATTGGTATTGAGACGGGCAGCCTGCTTTCAGGCGCGGTGCTCACTGAAACGGTCTTCAACCTGCCTGGTTTTGGTACAGGGCTGGTAGCGGCCATTTTAGCGCGAGATTACCCGGTGGTGCAGGGCTTCACCCTGGTCATTGCTACAATATTCGTACTGGTGAACCTGATCGTGGATATTTCTTACGCGTATCTTGATCCACGCATCAGGTTGGAGTAGGTGGTGCCGACATGGAAAACAAGACAGAACTGACACAAATCGCCACCTCAAAACGCAAGTCGCCCACCCGCGAAGCGCTGCGCCATTTATGGCGCCACAGCTCGGGTAAGGCCGGCATTATCATCCTGGGGCTGCTGCTGCTCATCGCCATCTTCGCCCCGCTCATCGCGCCGTACGACCCGACCCAGATCTTGCGGGAATCCACAAGGCGCTCAACCCCGTGTATTCACCTATTTGGCTGCCCCGCCGATGAACCGCAGCACCTTTTTGGCGTTGACGGCAACAGCCGCGACCTGTTCTCACGCGTCATTTTCGGCTCGCGCCTGTCGCTGCAGGTGGGTGTGGCCACCATGGCTTTCGCCATCCTCATCGGCACGCTCATCGGTGCGGTTTCGGCTTACGCCGGCGGCTGGCTGGATAACCTGCTGATGCGCATCATGGATGTATTAATGGCGTTTCCAAGCCTGTTGCTGGCCATCGCCATTGTTTCGATTTTGGGCACCGGGCTCATCAACGCGCTCCTGGCCATCGGCATCGTCTCCATCCCGCGTTTTGCGCGCCTGGTGCGCTCCACCGTGCTCACCGTGCGCGACCTGGAGTTCGTGCAGGCTTCCCGCGCCATGGGCGCCTCGGGGATGCACATCCTTTTCAAAAGAATCCTGCCAAACGCCATCACCCCGCTCATCGTGCAAGGTACGCTGGGCATCGCCACGGCTATTCTGGACGCCGCCGCGCTATCGTTCCTTGGCCTGGGCGCGGAGCCGCCGCGACCGGAATGGGG
>CAYMGO010000104.1:0-5253 GCA_964390015.1 uncultured Anaerolinea sp.
GTGGTCTCCTCAAGCTCCGCGAACAGCTGCATGAATCCCCTGGTGGAGATGGCTGCCAGCAATGCGCTTTTATCGGTGAAGTGGGCGTATGGCGCGGAGTGGCTGACGCCGGCTTTTCGGGCAGCGCTGCGCAGCGTAAGCTTGCCGATCCCTTCCTCTTTAAGGATCATGAGACCGGAATCAATCAACGCTTCCTTTAGATTACCATGATGGTAATTTTTCTGATCCATGTGCGTATCATACGAATTAATCTTGACATTGTCAAGATTTTTTTCTATACTCTTGTTATTCCAATCTCTCGGAGGAAAACGGATGGACGATTTTGAGAAATCCCGACAATTGGTACTGGATACCGCTGTGGAACTGGTTCACAAAGGCTATCTCAGCGCAACCGGCGGCAACATATCTGTGCGCATTCCAACGCAAAATGCGATGGCAATCACGCCGTCGAACATGGATTATTTGCACATGGATGCCAATGATGTTTGCGTTGTTGATCTTGACCTGAATCCCCTGGCCGGTGAACGCAAGCCTTCGGTTGAAGGTGCCATGCACGCGGCGATCTACCAGGTTCGGCCTGATGTGAACGCCATCATTCACACGCACCAGGCATATCCCAGCGCGTTGGCGCTTCTCGGCAAGCCGATACCGGCGCTCTTCGATGAACAGGTGCGCTTCCTGGGGCGCGCGGTCAATGTCATTCCGTACAAACCTTCAGGCACGGGATTGCTGATGAAAACGGTCGCCAGGCATGTGCGCGATCACAACAACGCCTACATCATGGCGAATCACGGCGCGCTGCTTTTTGGGGATGACATGGTCCGCGCTGTGGGTAATGTGGCGGTGCTGGATAAGTGCGCCCTGGCGTACCTTTTAACATTGTGCGGGGATGAAAAAGCCAGCCGCATTCCGCTGGCGGTCAGAGAGATCATCTTCGCAAAACTGCGCAAGGATCAAAAAAAATACGAACAGGGGTAAACCCCCTGCCGGGTTGAACCTGGAGGATGGAGGATAGTTTATGGAGAACAGCAATTACGCGATCAGTGAATATCTTGATGTGCCTGAAGTCTACCGCAAGCTGGAAGCGCTGGTGGCGCAGCCGCCACGCCCGGTGCGGCGGGATAAAATGCAGGAAGCGCTGGATTATTTCGCCCATAAATGCGCCCGTTCGAAAGCCTTGAATGACGAAGCCAAACAGATCATACCGGGTGGGGTGCAGCATAACCTGGCGTTCAACTACCCTTTTCCGATCGCCATAGAACGGGCGGAAGGGGCTTACCTGTGGGACGCGGATGGCAACCAGTACATTGATTTTCTGCAGGCAGGAGGACCAACCGTGCTGGGGAGTAATTACCCGCCGGTGCGTGAAAAGGTGATCGAGATGCTGCAAACCTGCGGGCCGGTCACGGGGCTTTTTCATGAATATGAATTGAAGCTGGCGCAGCTGGTAAAGCGCTTCATGCCGGCCAATGAAATGTTCCGCATGCTGGGCTCGGGCACCGAGTCTGTCATGGCAGCCATTCGGGCGGCGCGCGCTTATACCAAACGCTCCAAGATCATCAAAGTGGGTGGGGCTTACCACGGTTGGAGCGACCAGATGGTCTACGGGCTGCACATCCCGGGCAGCGGGCGGCTGGAGGCCAAGGGCATCCCCGTGCGCGTGACTGCCAATACGCAGGAATTTTTTCCCAATTCGATCGCCGCGCTCAAGCGGCATCTGGTCATCAACCGCCTGGCGGGTGGCACCGCCGCGGTGATCGTTGAACCGCTGGGGCCTGAAAGCGGCACCAGGCCGGTACCCTTTGATTTCAACAAACAGGTGCGAGATTTATGCGATGAATTTGGCGCGCTGCTGATCTTCGACGAAGTGGTTAGCGGGTTCCGTGTGGGCATGGGCGGCGCGCAGGGTTACTTCGGTGTTAAACCTGACCTTACGATCTTCGGCAAGTGCATCACGGGCGGGTACCCGATGGCGGGTGGTGTTGGGGGGAAAGCGGACGTTATCCAGCGTTTTGCGGCGGGAATTGGCGGGGTGGGAGAACGCGCCTACATCGGCGGCACCTTATCCGCCAATCCGCTCTCATGCGTGGCTGGGTACCACGCCCTGCTGGAAATGGAACGCACGAACGCGCCGGTGCTCGCCGGTCGGGCGGGCGACCGCTTGACCGCCGGGCTGCGCGCAATCATTGAGAAAAATGAGTTGCCTTTTGTGGTTTACAACCACGGCAGCATTGTGCACCTGGAGACCGCGGGCACCATGCTGCTTGACCTGCGCCATCCACTGCGCCTGTTGAAGGAACTGAAACCACGCAAGCACATGATGGAAGAGATGGGGGCGGCTTACATGGCAGGCGGTATTGTGACGCTGGCTGGCAGCCGTATGTATACCAGCATGGCTGATACCGACGAGGTCATTGATGATGCACTGGCACGCTTTGAACAGGTGCTGACGAGCGTCGAATAGACGCAACCCGGATCAACTGGAAACGGGACAGGAATAAAAATGGATACAGTGAATGAACCGGTAATCATCGCCACCGACCTGGGCACATCCAGTATGAAGGTAGCCCTCATCACCATCCGCGGGAAGGTGCTCGGATGGCAGGCGGAAACAATCGAAACTCATCTCACCGCCGACGGAGGGGTGGAGCAGTCGCCTGATGAGTGGTGGCAGGCATTTGTGGACTGTACCAGGCGGCTGCTCGCTACAGGTGTTGCTGCGCCAGCCTCTGTTGTGGCGATATGCTGTTCCACCCAGGGGGAGGGCACGATCCCGGTGGATGCTGATGGCAACGCGCTGATGAATTGCATCAGCTGGATGGACATGCGCGGACAACCCAACCTCATCCGTCAATTCAAGGGGTTGGTAAATATCAGTGGCGTAAGCGCGCTGAAGGTGCTCAGATGGATCCGGCTGACAGGTGGGATGCCCTCCACCACTGGTAAAGACCCGGCTGCGCACATGCTCTACATCCGGGATCAGTTCCCTGAGATCTATGAAAAGACCTATAAATTTCTCAACGTGTTGGATTACTTGAATTTGCGCCTCACCGGCCTGTTCACCTCCACGTATGATTCCATCATGACGTCCTGGGTGACCGATAACCGCGATCCGGATAATGTGCATTACGATCCGGGCCTGGTGCGGGATTGCGGTGTGGATGGCGACAAATTACCACAGATCTTCCCCTGCACGGCGGTTTTGGGCACGCTGAAAACTGATGTGGCGTCGCAGCTGGGGATTTCGTCCTCAGTGAAGGTGGTAGCCGGCGCGATCGATACCACAGCCGCTGCCATAGGTGCTGGCGCGGTGGAAGATAACCTGCCCCATCTTTACATAGGCACATCCTCATGGATAACGGCACATGTTCCCTATAAGAAGACGGATATCGCCTCTTCGCTGGCATCGGTACCTTGCGCTATCCCCGGTCGATACCTGCTGATCGCGCTGCAGGCGACTGCCGGCGGCAACCTGAACTTTCTGCGGGACAGGATCATTTATAACAAGGATGAGCTGCTGCAGGAAGCCGACGTGCCGGATATCTTCAAGTATCTCGACCAGATCGCCACGCGCGTGCCCGCCGGTGCGAACGGCATCATCTACACTCCCTGGATCTGGGGAGAGCGCGCACCAGTGGAAGATAAGACGGTGAGAGCGGGGTTGTATAACCTCTCCCTCCACAATTCGCGCGAGGATATCATCCGCGCCTTCCTGGAAGGCATCGCCCTCAACACCCGCTGGCTGCTGCAGCCGGTAAAACGCTTCCTCAACAAGGAGGTGGAAAAGATCCACATTGTTGGCGGCGGGGCGCAATCCGATGTTTGGTGCCAGATCTTTGCCGATGTGATGGGCGTGTGCATCAGGCAGGTGGAGGAACCGGTGTATGCCAACGCGCGCGGGGCAGCCTGGATCGGCGCGATGGGCTTGAATGAGATTTCTTACACTGATATCCCCGGGCTGGTGAAGATCAGGCGCGATTACCTGCCCACTGAAAAGAACCGGACGATGTACGATCAGCGCTTTGAGCAGTTCATCGAAATTTACAAGCAGATGAAGACGGTTTACAAGAAAATGAACAGCACAGAAAATTGAGGAATGGAAAGGACATTAGCGATGGAAAAAACTTACCGACTGTACCCTTACCGCTGGGTGGTTCTGGCAGTGTTCATGTTCGTGAACCTCACCATACAAATCCTGTGGATTTCATACGCGCCTATCACCGGGGTGGCTGCTGCCTACTACGGCGTGACGGACCTGCAGATCGGGCTTCTGGCCATGGTGTACATGATCGCCTTCATCCCGCTCTCCATTCCTGTCTCGTGGGCGATCGACACGTACGGTTTCAAGCTCACGGTGAGCATCGGCGCGGTGTTGATGGGCATCTTTGGCATCGTCCGCGGGCTGGTGGGCGGCAACTATACGCTCGTGCTGATCAGCACCATTGGCATCGCCATCGCCCAGCCTTTCCTGCTCAACGCCTGGACGAAGGTGCCGGCGCAGTGGTTCAGCATAAAAGAAAGGGCGACCGCCGTGGGATTGGTAACCCTATCAAACCTGGTGGGAACCGCGCTGGGGATGTTGCTATCACCCATGCTGATCGAGACCATCAGCATTTCGCAGTCACAACTCATTTTTGGCGCGGTGGCCGCGTTTTCAGCGGTTCTCTTCCTGGTACTGGCGCGTGAAAAACCACCCACGCCGCCGTGTGAAGAAGGGGAAGAGGTGCGCGCCCTGATGCTCGAAGGGCTGAAGCACGCCCTGAAGATTAAGGATTTCTGGTTTTATTTGATCGTTTCATTCATCGGGCTTGGCCTCTTCAATGGCATCACCACCTGGGTTGAAAACATCATCCGCCCGCGCGGGTTCACGCCGTCTGATGCAGGTACACTGGGCGCGCTGATGCTGGGTGGCGGTGTGCTGGGCGCGCTGATCCTGCCGCCGTTCTCAGATAAGCAGCAAAAGCGCAAGAAATTCATCATGCTGGGGTTCATTCTCGCCATACCGGGGTTGATCGGTGTTACCTTCGCGCAATCCACCTGGCTGCTGTTCGCCTCGGCGTTCTTCATGGGCTTCTTCCTGGTGAGCGCGAGCCCCATTGGCATGCAGTACGCCGCGGAGATCACCAACCCCACGCCTGAGGGAACCTCCAACGGGTTGATCCAGCTTTTTGGCCAGGCGTCTGTTGTTTTTGTGTACATCATGGAAGCGCTCAAAACGAAGGATGGCGCATTCACCCCCGCGCTGCTCCTTGG
>CAYMGO010000105.1:0-5120 GCA_964390015.1 uncultured Anaerolinea sp.
GAACCAATATAAAACACATTCGCTTGACCATCAATTGACCTTCTGATAAAATCCTTTTTGCGAGGCGACGTGGCCAAGAGGCTAAGGCAAGGGTCTGCAAAACCCTGATCATGGGTTCAAATCCCATCGTCGCCTCCTCATACTATAAATCCCGAAGTAATATTGGTTTACCCGTAGCACCAGCCGCTTTAGAGAATTCCGTTCCGCGCCGATTCTCTACGAGCTTCTCCGCTGCGCTACCACCCATCAAGAGAACCTGCTCTTCATTCCTGAAAAATCCATCAGTCGCTTTTTGCGTGATTCTCTGCTTTTTACTATAATGGCAGCATGCCCGAAAACCTCGAGATCATCTTCATCATAGGCTCGGTGCTCGTACTGCTCAGCGTTATGGTCAGCAAGATCACCGAGCGTTTCGGCATCCCAATGCTGCTGCTTTTCCTCCTGCTGGGCATGATCGCCGGATCTGAAGGACTTGGCGGGATCTACTTTGACGACCCTGTACTCACACAATGGATCGCCACTGTTGCCCTTTCTGTCATCCTCTTCTCAGGTGGTGTCGATACTAATTGGCAAAGCATCAAGCCGCTGTTCAAAGAAGGGCTACTGCTTGCCACCTTTGGCGTACTGATCACCGCCGCGATGATGGGCGCGTTCTCCAGGTTCATCCTCCACTTGAGCTGGCAGGAAAGCCTGTTGATCGGCGCCATCGCCTCTTCCACCGACGCTGCTGCAGTTTTCGCCGTGCTGCGCGCGAAAGAAATCAGTCTCAAAGGAAATCTGAAACCACTCCTTGAACTTGAATCCGGCAGCAATGACCCGATGGCGATCTTTCTCACCATTGGCATCATCCAATGGATCCAGAACACAATTCAAAACCCCGCGCAACTCCTGCTGCTCTTTCTTATGCAAATGGGCATCGGCTTGATCGTCGGCTGGGTAATGAGCAAGGTCGCTCTCTTTCTCATCAATCGGCTCAAACTTGGCTACGAAGGGTTGTACCCGGTGTTGACCTTTGCGCTGGTGTTCCTGACCTTTGGGTTGACTGACCTGCTTCAGGGCAGTGGCTACCTGGCAGTTTATGTTCTCGGGTTGCTGTTAGGGAAGGAAGATTTCCTGCATAAACGTTCACTGGTGCGCTTCTTCGATGGTAATGCCTGGTTGATGCAGATCGCATTATTCATCACCCTCGGTCTGCTGGTGTTCCCATCTGAAATTGCTCCGGTGATCGTGCCGGGGTTATTGATATCGCTTGTTCTCATCCTCATCGCACGCCCGGTGGCTGTTTTCCTCACCTTGATCCCTTTCCGCTATACCTTCCGCGAGAAAGCCTTTGTCTCATGGGTGGGATTGCGCGGCGCGGTGCCGGTCGTACTGGCCACTTTTCCACTCGTCGCAGGTATCGCAGACGCCAGCTCGATCTTCAACCTGGTATTCTTCATCGTCATCACTTCCGTACTGCTGCAGGGTACGCTGCTGCCGCAAATGGCGCGCTGGTTGAAGGTGGATGACCCTCTTCCTTCACGCCCGCGCATACCCATTGAGGTCATTTCTGAGCAAGGGTTGAGAGGAAACCTCAAGGAGATAACAATCGCCCCCAACTCCCCCTCGGTTGGTAAAGCCATTTATGAATTAAAACTCCCGTTGGAATATCTGATCATCCTGGTTCTGCGCGGGGGCGAGTATATTCAACCCAACGGCAGCCTGGTGCTGAAAGCGGGTGATATTCTATTAAGTCTTTCAGAAGAGGAAGTCTACACCAAGACACAGGAGATTTTGAACGGGTTTACCAGTGAGACCTGATCTTTGCTCGCGCCAGGTGGCATAAACGATCTACCCGCTCATTGTATGGATTCCCGGAGTGACCTGGCAGCCAGTGCCAGCTCACCTTGTGGATGCCGCTCACTTTCAGCAATTCCTGCCACAAGTCTTTATTGGCCACCGGACCGTTGGTTCCGCGCCAGTTTTTCGCCAGCCAGCGCGGCATCCATTCATCGATACCTCTCTTCAGATACTGGGAATCCGTATACAGCGTGATAACGGCAGACCCCCCCACCGCCCGTAACGCCTCAATGGCCGCGGTCAGTTCCATACGGTTATTGGTAGAATGTTCCTCAGCGCCGGAAATTTCACGTCGGGTCTTTCCATCGATGATCAGCGCTCCCCAGCCGCCCGGCCCGGGGTTCGGGTCACACCCCCCATCGGTGTAAATGATGATCTCACCCGTCATCAGGGATATCTTTCTGAGAGTTCCACCACCAGCTCATCCATTTGCGCGAGCACATCCGGTAAACCTTCCGCGCTGACCCCACCCATCCACAACTGCCAGGCGGCGTCTTCCAGCACTGGCGCGATCACCTGCCAGTCCGCGTCCACCGGCGGTGTAGTATATTGGGTGAACTTAGTCACGGTTTGCTGCCAGAAAGGGTGTTCCACACCATAATCACCCATCTGCGCCAACGCAGCAGCGCTCAGCGGCAGGGTGCCCTGGGTTGCCAGCAACCGCGACTGCTGCGCGGGTTGCGAAAGCCAGCGGATGAACAGCCAGGCTGCCAGGTCTCTTTCAGCGTCCTGGTGCAGTACCGCAAAAGAGGAGCCCTGGGTCAACAGCATCCCATCCTCCATTCCAGGATGTGCCATCACCAGCCATTGATCTTTGGAATCCGTGCGTGTCATCGCGTCCACCTGCCGTCCCAGATCCTGCATCCACAATGAATAGACCAGCGCTTCCCGTTGTACAAAACGCTCTGCGTCGGTTGATGAGCGATTCGTCCATGCGCAGGCTTCCACCTTGAGGTCGTAGAGATACGAGAACGCTTTCTGTGCAGCCGGCGTGGAAAATGAATATTCTCCATCGTTGAGTGGGTCTGCCCCGAACGCCAGCAGCCAGTTGTGCACCGAGGCTGAATCCATGTTTATGATCCACCCGCCAAACCCATCGTTGGTGGCGTCCTCGTCCTTCCTGAACGAAGCATTGGCCGCGCACACCTGCTCACGGAACTCCTCAATCGAACCTGGAACTTCGTTAAAACCGAGTTCCTTGCCCCAGCTGCTGTTGTAAGCCATCAGCAGCGCGCTTCTTTGCGCCGGGATGCCCACAAGCTTCTCATTCACCAACCCCTCACCCCAAAAGATGGGGTTGAAATCCTCCATCAGTGACGCTTCCATTCCATACGAAGCTGATGCGGTATAAAGTGATAGGTCAACCACCAGCTCGTGCTCTTCATCAATAGCCAGCAGCTGGCTCACCGGAGCCACCAGCACATTGGATGCAATATTGTTGGCCAATTCTTCGGTGATCCTGCTGGTGACCATCGCCGCTGAACCGGGTGCTGTCATGATCACGTGGATGCCCCATTCATTGGTCTGGTTGAATTGGTCCACCATCTGGTGCAGCAGGTCAAGTGTCTCCCCGGTCCACGGGTGAATAAATTTGATCTGGAGACCTTCCAATTTGGCGATGTCCACATCAAGATCACTATCCGCGGGTTTTGGTGTGGCGGTGCTCGAGGCAGTTATCGTGGTTGCCATGGCGGTTGGAGAAGATGTAACCTCCATCACAGCGGTGGGTTGCGGTACGCAAGCAGCAAACCCCGTTATAAAAACAATTACCATTAATATCGCGCTAAGAACTTTTATCACCGTTTTTCCTTGAGCAGGTTTTCATGTTGTAAGGTCTGAGTATACCTGAGTATTCGACTCAATCGAAATCAGCAGGCAACAGCGGGTCGTACAGGTGCGCAAACATACGTGCGATTTCCTGCGGTGTGACCCGACTCGGAGATAGTTCGGAGATTTCGTCCGGCGCAAAGAAAGTCGGTTCCGCGGTTTCGTAGGGTGCGATCTCGGTTTCTCCCAGCAGTTGACACAGAAAGAACAACTTGTAGGTGTGAAAAGGGATTGGTGGATGACCATGCTGGTTTGTATCATACATGGCCAGTAGTTTTACCGCCTTTACGATTTTCCCGGCTTCTTCGCGTACCTCACGCTCCACCGCCAGGCTCGGCGGTTCATTGATGTCAACCCATCCTCCCGGCAGCGTCCACCTCCCCTTATCCATCAGTTCACGCACCAGCAGGATTTTCTCGTCTTTGAACACGACCCCACGGATATCCAGTTTGGGGGTGGCGTAGCCGCACTGGCTGTCAAACACCATGCGCACCTCACCGGAGGCTGCGAGCGTGTGCTCCTGCATGATTTCGCTGGCGATGTGGCTTAGTTCACGATAACGTTCTTCATCAAAAGGATTGCCTGTATACTGTAAGCCGATCTGAGCGATCGCCTGAATACGCTGCGCCCAGTTGAGCCATTTTGGTGTGATGTTGTTTTCGGGGTTATTGCGCATGTCATTTTTCGCTTATTGACGACTGAGCATTATGTTTGTATAATTTTTACATAATTCTATACGAGTCACGCCAAAAGTAGTAGGTTTGACCGAACGCTGGTAGAGAAGGAGCCCCCGGCTGAAACGCTCCGCAGCTTACTCAAACCGAAGTCGTTTGGCAAATATGCCGAAGAAACCCGCAGTGGGCGTAGAACGGCACGGGTAAGCCCGTTAGCGCGTAATCCG
This sequence comes from uncultured Anaerolinea sp., assembly GCA_964390015.1. Lineage (GTDB taxonomy): Bacteria > Chloroflexota > Anaerolineae > Anaerolineales > Anaerolineaceae > UBA6107. The sequence goes on from CAYMGO010000105.1 coordinate 4,568, forward strand.
GATGCAGTCCGGAAGAGTGCGCCAGGTTCATGGCGAATTGAGGTGGTACCGCGAAGCATACAGCTCTTCGTCCTCTACGGATGAAGGGTTTTTTATTACACACAACGAGGAGGTTCGAAATGACCAAGGAAGAACTCGCCAAGGCTTATGACTTCAGGGCAACCGAGGAGCGCCTGTACCAAATGTGGGAGGAGAAAGGCTACTTTCAGCCTTCCAACGATCCCCAAAAAGAAGGGTTTGATCCCAAAGTCAAGCCGTTTGTCATCTCGATCCCCCCACCCAACGTTACCGGTGAACTCCACGCCGGTCACGCCATGTTCGTGTCAATGGAAGACCTGATGATACGCTACCACCGCATGAAAGGCATTCCCACCCTGTGGGTACCCGGCACCGATCACGCCGGCATCGCCACTCAGATGCTCGTGGAAAAAGCGCTCGCGAAAGAAGGCAAGAAGCGCGATGAAATGACCCGTGAGGAGTTTTTGGAACACACATGGGAGTGGAAAGAGTTGTACGGTCACCGCATCACCTCGCAGATCCGCCGCCTGGGTGC
>CAYMGO010000106.1:0-5033 GCA_964390015.1 uncultured Anaerolinea sp.
ACAGATGCCCAGGATTGGGCTGCCATGCTGGAGCGCATGTACCTGCGCTGGTGTGAGAGCCGTGGATTCGTCACAGAAATCCTGGATCAAACCGAAGGTGAAGAAGCCGGGATCAAGACGGTTAGTATTGCAGTGAACGGTCCATACGCTTACGGCTATCTGCGCGCTGAAAAAGGCGTACACAGGCTGGTGAGGTTGTCGCCATATGATTCCGCTCATCGCCGCCACACCTCCTTCGCCCAGGTGGAAGTGCTTCCCGAAGCCGTTCAGGAAGATCCATCTGTTGTAATCAACCCGGATGATGTAAAAATTGACATTTTCAAATCCTCAGGCGCTGGCGGGCAGAACGTTCAGAAGAACGCCACCGCAGTACGCCTCACTCACCTGCCCTCCGGAATTGTTGTAACCTGCCAGAACGAACGCTCGCAGATGCAGAACCGTGAGAATGCCATGCGTGTGCTGCGCGCGCGCCTGCTAGATCTTGCCCAGATCGCCGCCGACCAGCACGTCTCTGACCTGCGCGGTGCATACCAGAAAGCGGAATGGGGCAGCCAGATCAGGTCCTACGTGCTTCATCCCTATCAAATGGTTAAGGATCACCGTTCAGGCTACGAAGTGGGAAACTCCTTCGCAGTTCTCGATGGCGACCTGGATGGATTCATCGAAGCTTACCTGCGCATGAAAAAAGAGTAAAACCGAGCTTGATGCACAAAAATCCGGCTTTTACTGAGCCGGATTTTTAATATTAATTGATGGTCAATCAAGTCGCTTAGCCAGTTCGATCAGCGCAGGATCCAGACCTTTCCTGGTGACTGCCACCTTTGAAAGCGGTGTGGCAGTTACCTCGCCCTTCACCTCACCCACCAGCACGCCGAACTTACCCTTTTTAACCTGTTCAACCGCGGCAACTCCGAGTTTGCTGGCGAGGATGCGGTCAAATGCGTTAGGGTTGCCACCACGCTGCACGTGCCCCAGAATCGTCACCCGCAAATCAAAACCCAGGCGTTCCTTGTGCTTGGTGAAATAGTTGCTGAGCGCTGTGGCGTTATACTTCGCGCCTTCCGCCACTACGATGATGGCATGTGCCTTGCCCTTTTCATAAGCCGTGGTCAGGATCTCTGCAATCTCTTCCGGGTCAGTTTCGACCTCGGGGAGCACCACATGCTCCGCCCCGCCGGCGATGGCTGCCATCAGAGCCAGGTAACCGCAATCCCGACCCATCACCTCGATCAGGAAAGCACGCTGGTGCGATGAAGCGGTTGTTTTGAGGCGGTCAATTGCTTCCAACGCGATATTAAGTGCAGTGTCCACGCCAATGGTCACATCTGAGCCGTAAAGGTCATTATCGATGGTCGAGGCAATACCCACAACCGGAAACCCCTGCTGGTGCAGTGCGTAAGTGCCTGCCTGTGAACCATTCCCACCAATCACGACCAGTGCCTCGATACCGGCTTCGTTCAACGATCGAATGGCTTTGATCTGCCCTTTTTCAGTTTTGAACTCCTCAGAGCGCGCGCTGCCCAAAATGGTGCCGCCGCGCTGCAAAATTCCACCCACATCCCTCGTGCCCAGAGGGATAAATATGCCGTTGATCAATCCTTCGTACCCCCCTCTGACACCGTAGACCTCCCACCCATTCTGAATACCAGCACGAACGACCGCCCTGATTGCTCCATTCATACCAGGAGCGTCTCCACCGCTGGTGAGAACTGCAATACGTTTCATGACAACCTCCTTCATCTTCCGTCTCAATTTTATCACTGCCACACCGCGCATCTTCTCGCATTGAGAAATGTGCCTGATTTTTGTGATTTGGTACAATTAATGGCGCGCGTCATTTCGCGGAACAACACAGGCAGATGTATAACCTATCGCTGGACAAGGACATTCAATGACCGGTCACCGTATTACGCAGCACCCGATTCTGCCAATTCCTGTAAGTGAAGAGATTGAGTTTTCCTGGAAAGGAGAAGTACTGATAGCCCACGCGGGTGAGACCATTGCCGCAGCCCTTTTTGCCAACGGTATCCACACCTTTGGCCACCACCACAAAGATGGTTCTCCCCTCGGTATTTTTTGCGCCAACGGACAGTGTTCCCAGTGCATGGTCATTGCGGATGGCAAGCCGGTGAAATCGTGCATGGAATTGATCACCGCGGGTATGCAGGTTTACCCGAATGATGGCCACCCGCAATTGCCAGTAGTAAAAGAAGTTCCTGCGTTGAATCCTATCCCGGAAGTCAATGTTCCGGTGCTGATCATCGGTGGAGGACCAGCGGGTCTTTCAGCAGCGAACGAGCTGGGAAAACTTGGGGTCGAAGTCCTCCTTGTAGATGACAAACACCGCCTTGGCGGCAAACTGGTGCTGCAAACCCACAGGTTCTTCGGTTCCACAGCGGCGGTTTACGCTGGTACCCGCGGCATCGATATCGCCACAAGGCTGGAAAACGAGGTGCGCGCTCATTCATCCATCCAGATATGGGCTCAAACCACCTGCCTGGCAGTGTTCAGCGATAAAAAGATTGGCGTGCTGAAAGATGGAAAGCAATACATCATCATCAATCCGCAAGTGTTACTGGTTGCCACGGGGGCACGCGAAAAATTTCTCGCATTTAAAGGTAATACCCTCCCGGGGGTATACGGCGCCGGGGCTTTTCAGACCCTGGTTAATCGCGACCTTATCCGACCGGCGGAAAAACTGTTCATAGTTGGTGGCGGCAATGTGGGTTTGATCGCCGGTTATCACGCCCTGCAGGCAGGTATTGGCGTTGTCGGCCTGGTGGAAGCCCTGCAGCAATGCGGCGGGTACAAGGTACATAAGGACAAACTGGTGCGCATGGGCGTTCCCATCTACACTTCGCACACCATCCTCTCTGCCAACGGCAGCGACCACGTGGAATCCGTCACCATCGCGAAAGTGGATGAGCATTTCCAGCCCATCTTGGGAAGTGAAAGGTCATTTGCCTGCGACTCCTTGCTTATTGCTGTCGGTCTTGACCCCGTGAACGAATTCTTTCACAAGGCAAATGTTTTTGGCATTACTGCCCTCGTCGCTGGTGATGCTGAAGAAATCGCTGAGGCTTCTGCGGCAATTTTTAGCGGCAAGATCAAAGGCCTTGAAGTGGCACAGCGGTTGGGACTCAACGTTGGCGAGATACCCGCTGAATGGTACAGGACTGGTGAGATACTTAAATCCAAACCCGGCAATGTTTTCGCGGAGGAGCTGCCGGATCTTCCAGCAGGTGTGCTCCCCGTTTTTCACTGCAACCAGGAAATTCCCTGTGATCCCTGTTCTGCGTTGTGCCCTCAGCACCTGATCTACATTGATAGGCAGGATATCCGTTCCACTCCTCAGTTCACAGGTGAAAACTTTGCCTGCAAAGCCTGCCTCAAATGCGTGGCCGGATGTCCAGGGTTAGCCATTACCCTGGTTGATTACCGCACCAATGCCGAAAGACCCCTGGTTTCCATTCCTTATGAGTTTTCCCGTGAATCCGTCAATATTGGAGATACTGTGACCATTGAAGATACCCAGGGAGAAGAACTTGGAACAACGACAGTGATCAATATCCGCGCGATGAAAGCCAATGACAGGACGATCGTGATCCAGGTAGAAGCGGATCCAAACATCGCCCCCCGCATCGCTGGAATAAGGGTACAAAACCCCGCCATTACCCAACCCATGCTGCAGTACGTGAACCATGTTGCAGATGACACGATCGTCTGCCGCTGCGAACATGTTACTGCCGGCGAGATCAGGGAGTGCATCCGCAATGGTTACCGGGATATTAACGAGATCAAAACTGTAACCAGAGCCTGCATGGGCGCATGCGGGGCAAAAACTTGCGCACCATTGATCCACCGGATATATAGAGAGGAAGGTGTACCCTACGACAAGGTTACCGACCCCTCACGCCGGCCTGTCTTTATTGAGGTAGCTCTCGGTACCTTCGCCGGTGAGAACGCGGAGGATGAGTCTAAATGAACAGCCACACCACTTATGATGTGATCATTATCGGTGCCGGGTCCCTGGGTACCCCTGCCGCTTATTACCTGGCCAGGTCTGGGCTCAAAGTGCTTGTTCTCGAAACCGTCCCCAGCGTTGGTCAGGGTTCCAACAAGCGCGCTATCGGCGGCATCCGTGCCACACACTCCGATCCCGCAAAGATCCGACTGTGTCTGCGCAGTATAGAGATCTTCTCCACATTCAAGGAAACATTCGGCAAAGATATCGAATGGGATCAATGCGGGTACTCTTTCATCGCCTACACCCCGCGCGAGGAAAAGATCCTCAAAGACCTGCTAAGCATTCAAAAATCATACGGACTTGTCAACAACTGGTACAAAAAGGAAGACCTGCTCAAGATCGTACCGGATCTGACTCCACAGGACCTCATCGGAGGAACCTTCTCCCCAAACGACGGTAGTGCGTCCCCTCTCCTTTCAAACCACGCGTATTACAAGCTTGCGCGTGAACTGGGTGCTGAATTCCGGTTTTGCGAACCTGTGACCGGTATGAAAGTGGAAAAGAATAGAATCGTATCCGTGACAACCAATTGTGAGACGTATTCCGCTGGAGTCGTGCTGAACGCCGCCGGTGCCTCCGCGGCTGAGATCGGGCGTTTGGCCGGCGTGGTGATTCCCGTGCGCGCTGATAGCCACGAAGCCGCCATAACAGAACCGGTTGCGCGCTTCCTGGGTCCGATGATCGTCGATATCCGGCCTGCAGCGGGGTCATCTAACTACTATTTTTACCAGCACACAACCGGGCAAATCATCTTCTGCATCACCCCCAGCCCCAACATTTGGGGAGAAGATGTGAACGAAACCAGCAGCTTTTTACCCATGGTTGCCAGGCGAATGATCGGTATCATGCCCAGGCTAAAAAACATCCGTGTCAGAAGAACCTGGCGTGGTCTGTACCCGATGACACCCGACGGTTTCCCGATCATTGGCTGGAGCGAGCAGATCAGCAACCTGCTTCTGGGGGTGGGGCTCTGCGGGCAGGGGTTCATGCTGGGTCCTGCACTTGG
>CAYMGO010000107.1:0-4981 GCA_964390015.1 uncultured Anaerolinea sp.
GCCAATCTACCCGCCTCCAAAGCTGGTTCAGTGGTGCATTACGCCGCTGAGACCCTCATCGAAAACATCATATCCGCGCTTGAAGGCAAGCCGCTCACCGCGAAGTTTGATGGTCACTCCACCTGCCACATTGTCTCCGGTTTCAATAAAAGCCTGCTCATTGACTTCAGTTACGATACCGAACCGCTCACCGGGCTTTACCCCTTCCCTATCGTCGGCCCCTTCCCGCTGCTCAAGGAAAGCTGGTTCAACTACATCGGTAAGCTCTCTTTCAAGTGGATCTACTGGAACATCATGCTGCGCGGCATCCCCTTTCCGCTGCCGCCGGAATTTTCCAGCGCTGGTAAAAAACAGGTCGCGGAATTCTGATCGACACCACGACTGATAAAAATTAAAAAATCTATTTAATTCTTAGGAGGAATAAATATGGCAACAAAGAACATCGCAGGAATTGACGTAGACGTAAATGAAGAAGGCTTTCTGACCAACCCCGCGGTATGGACCAAAGAGATTGCGGTCGAGATCGCCAAAGATGAAGGCATTGAACTGACCGAAGCACATTGGAAGGTCATTGACTTCTGCCGCTCAGCCGCTGCAGCCAACGGCGCTGCGCCCACCCTGCGCGCCATCACCAATGGCTCCGGTGTGAGCACCAAGGAACTCTTCGGCCTCTTCCCCAAGGGACCCGCCAAAAAGGTCGCAAAGATCTCCGGGCTGGGTAAACCTGAAGGTTGCGTTTAATACACATTAGAACTGAAAAGGAAACCAAAATGTCAGAAGAACCCCGCAAGATCGCGTTCATTTGCTCAAAAGGCAACCTGGACATGGTATACCCCGCCCTGGTAATGGGCTGGGCTGCCCTCGGCAACGGTATAGATGTCACTATCTTCTTCACCTTCTGGGGCATGGATATGATCAACAAGGCGCGCATCGACCACCTCGAGATCCCCCCCATTGCCAACACCAGCATGAAGATGAACATGATGGGCATCCCCGGTTACATCGGAATCCCCCAGATCATGGGCATCATCCCCGGCATGACCGCTTTTGCCAGCGCGCTCATGAAGAAAAAGATGAAGGGTCTTGAAGTACCGACTGTGCGCGAATACATGGAAATGCTCGTTGACGCCGGCGCGAACTTCTACGCCTGCAAAATGTCAGTGGATATGTTCGACCTCAAGAAGGAAGATTTCATCGACGGCGTCAAAGACATTGTCACTGCCGGTGATTTTATGGACATGACCGAAGGCGCGCAGATCGTCTTCATCTAGTCCCCCCGTTAACGCAAGTTTGGAACCGGGGTGACTATCATCCCGGTTTTTTATTACCTGCATCACAATCGCGGGCAAACAGGTTAGAATAAAAAAATGACTCAACAAAATCAATACTACCAACCTCACATTCAGGCAGGTGCCGGAATTCCGCTTCGCCAAAAACGTAAAAGGCACCCTGTTCGCAACGGGTTCCTCATCCTGCTGGTCTTCTTCATCTTTTTTACGCCATTTCGCTCCACACTGCTGGTCATCGGTATCGACCGCGTGCCCGAGGAAGGCAGCGTGCTGGGTCGCAGCGACACCATGATCCTCACCACACTGCCGCCGGTTCTGCCGAAGATGAGCCTTTTCTCCATCCCGCGCGACCTGTGGGTTACTATTCCGGATTACGGGGAAAACCGCATCAACACTGCGCATTACTTTGCCGAGCTATACCAGCCCGGTACCGGCATGCAGGCCGCCGCTGGCGTGGTTGAAGCCAATTTCGGCATTGCCGTTCCTTATGTCATTCGCCTGCGCTTTGAGGGATTTGTTGATATTGTGGACGCCATGGGCGGCGTGACCATCAACCTGCCTGAGCCTATGTCGGGGTTGGAAGCCGGTACCCACACGCTTGACGGCACCCAGGCGCTGGCCTTCGTGCGCGATCGCAGCGGCAGCGACGATTTTTGGCGCCAGAAACGCGGACAGATGTTCATCTCTGCCGGCATTACCAACATGTTTAACCCGGCCAAGTGGTTGCGCATCCCCGCGGTGATCACTGCCACGTTACAGGCGGTCGACAGCAATATCCCCTTCTACGCCTGGCCGCGACTGCTTTACGGGGCAGCTTTTTCCGCTGTGTTTGGCTTTGAATCCTTCACGCTGGACCGCAACTGGGTGACTCCGTGGGTAACGGATGAAGGTGCCCAGGTGCTGCTGCCCAACTGGGAACTCATCAATCCCTTCGTCGCGGAAGTGTTCAAATAACGGACATGCCGGGATCAAAAAAGCCTGCTGAGCAGGCTTTTTGTTTTAACCGCTTGACCCTTTTCTCAGCGGGTGGATCAATAACAGCGCGACCAGCAGCACCACCAGCCCCGCTCCATCGAAAATGATGAAGCGCGTCACACTCGATTCAATCATCGGGTATCCTCCCGGCAGGCGCAGCAGGATGAGCGACTCACCGCTGACCCCAATGAACTGCATGATCACCGCAGAAATCAACGAGACAAAGTTTTTCAGCGGCTCTACCGCAGCGAACATGTAGGGGATGTTCCACATCAAAAAGAGCAGCCCCATCCCCTGCACCACCGCCTCGCCGGGGATCCCGCTTAATTCGAACCCCCAGGCATAATCCTGCGGTTGCAGCATGAACTGGAACGCAGCCTGCACATTCATAATGGTCACCAATGCGATCAGCACCCTGGCGACCCATAACCGCGATAAAACTTTTCGGTTATCCATAAGCTAATTATAGGTTCTTTTATTGCATTGCAATTACCATTCCAAGCGGATTATTCATAGGAAGATATGGGGGGTATTTTTGTCACCACCCCGACATCTTCGGTAAGTTGCGTGTATATCTGTGGATAAAACCTTCAAAATACTTGAATTTTGCCAAATAAATGCTAAAATATAAGCAACTGGTATGACCTCTTACCACTTTAAGATAATTAAATACAGGTGACCCCATGACAGATTGGTCAACACCACAGAAACCCGCTGAACTGGCTGAGAACCGCCTCGTCACGGCCATCCTCGATGGCAGTTTCTCTGTGAACACTTCTCTCCCCCCTGAGCGCGAACTGGCGCAGCTGCTGGGCGTCACCAGGCCTACTCTGCGCGAAGCGCTGCAGCGCCTTTCGCGTGATGGCTGGATCGAGATCCGCCAGGGAAGGCCCACCCGCGTGCGCGATTACTGGCAGGAAGGCAACCTGCTCATCCTTTCCGCTATCGCCCGCCACCAGCAGCACCTCCCTGCTGACTTTGTCCCCAACCTGCTGCACGTGCGCATCCTGCTCGCCCCTGAGTACACCCGCCTGGCTATCCGCAACGCGTCGTCCGAGGTCATCCGCCTGCTCGAATCCATGCAGACTCTGCCTGATACACCGGGTGATTTCACGCGCGTGGATCTTGAACTCCACTCCCGCCTGACCGTGCTTTCAGCCAATCCGGTTTTCACCCTGATCCTCAATGGTTTTGCGAACCTGTATAAAGATATGGGGTTGCGCTATTTTTCCTCCCCGTTAACCCGCGACCACTCCAGGTCGTTCTACAAAAAGCTGCTCTCTGCGGCGCTTTCCAATGATATTTTTATGGCAGAGGAGGTAACGCGCGCCGTGATGCGCGAAAGCCTTGAATTATGGAATCGTGTAACAACAAAAACTGAATCTTAACTTCGAGGAGGAAACACATGTGGGATTCTGGTTGGCGTCAGCGCACCTGGCAGGAATTGGACCAGGAATGGGACATCCTGGTCATTGGCGGCGGTATCACCGGGGCGGGCATTCTGCGCCGCGCCGTGCAGGAGGGCTACAAAACCCTGTTGGTTGAAGCTAGCGATTTTGCCTATGGAACCTCCAGCAGTTCATCCAAACTCATCCACGGCGGTATCCGCTACCTGCGCAACAAGCAGTACAAGGTTACCCGCGAGTCTTTGCGCGAAAGAGAATGGCTGCTCAAGGAAGCGCCTCACCTGGTAACCCCGCTTGGTTTCCTCATGCCCTGCACACACGACAGGAAAATGATAACCATGTATGGTTTTGGGGTCTTTTTGTATGATCTGCTCGTGCCAAAATGGAAACACTACCGTTTAAGCAGAAATCAGATGTTGGAGGAATGCCCTTCCTTTGACGCCGAAAACCTGGCCTGCGGTTTCCTTTATTACGATGCCGGGATGGATGACTCCTGTATGGTATTGCGGCTTATTCGCGAAGCCGTTAACGCGGGCGGCACGGCTCTCAATTATGTTAAAGCCGTTTCGCTCCTGAAGGATTCCAATGGATTGGTGAGAGGCGCGGTGATATCCGATCAATCGTCCAGTGGCCTTGGCGAGGTAGAGGTGAAAGCCAGGGTGGTCATCAACGCTACCGGCCCCTGGAGTGATGAAGTGCGTGCAGGAATCAATGCACCAGCACGGATACGGAAAATCCGGGGATCACATCTTGTCTTTCCCAAAGACAGGTTGCCTCTACAACATGCGATTTCGATCATGCACCCTCGCGACCACCGCGCCATGTTTGCCATCCCTTGGGAAGGTGTGAGTATCATTGGTACCACCGACTTCGATCACCACCGGCCTCTTTCAGAGGGAGAACCGTACACCACCCAGGAGGAAACAGAGTACATCCTGCAGGCGGCTAACGCCACCTTTCCTTCTCATGAACTCAACCACTCCGATATCATTTCCACATTTTCCGGTGTGCGCCCTGTCATCAACACCGGTAAGGCTGACCCGTCGAAAGAGTCCCGCGGACACGCGGTGTGGGAGGAGAACGGCATGGTTACCATTACCGGCGGCAAGTACACTACCTTCCGCATTATGGCGGAGGACGCGCTGCGTATGGCACTCCCCTTCCTACCGTACCCGTCAAACCTGTCACGCCGTAAACGCTACTTCTCCCCGCTGACAACAGTGAAACCACCGCGGGGAATCACCCCCGAAACCTGGAACAAAATGCTTGGTCGTTATGGCGGCGAGACCCCTCAAGTAGTAGAATTCGCCG
>CAYMGO010000108.1:0-4903 GCA_964390015.1 uncultured Anaerolinea sp.
TGCGCCATCAACGCGCCGTCGCGGATCGGTTCATAGCCGGTGCAGCGGCACAGGTGCTTGTTGAGCGCGTTCTCGATTTCGTTCTGTGCAGCTTCCGGTTTTTCCTCCAGCAGCCCGTACAGCTCCATCACGATGCCGGGGGTGCAGAACCCGCACTGGATGGCGCCGGATTCCGAAATGGCCTTCTGGATGGGGTGCAGTTCGGTGCCTTTTGCCAGCCCCTCAACCGTGAGCACATCTGCGCCGGCGATCTTCTTCACCGCCATGTTGCAGCTTTTGGTAGCCTTGCCGTTCACCACAATGGTGCAGGTGCCGCACACTGAGTTGTCACAGCCGCGCTTCGTCCCGGTGAGGTTCAGCACATCGCGGATCACATCGATGACCAGCATCTCCGGGTCAACTTCGACCGTGGTCAACTTACCATTAATCGTAAAAGTAATTTTCTCTGCCATCATTTCACCTCCTGCCTGGCTTCCAGGGCTTTCTTCATCACGTCCGGTGTGATGGGAATATCAAAAAAGTCAACACCGACAGCGTCGCGGATGGCGTTCATGATCGCTGGAGCCGGTCCAATCACTGAATGTTCACCAACACCGCGCGCTCCGAAGGGTCCAACCGCGTCGGGGGTTTCAAGGAATTCGATATCCATCGGGATGGCTTCCTTGTACGTGGGAATGTGGTATTTGAAAAGCTGCGGGTTATTGATCTTTCCATCCTCGCCGAAATCCAGCTTCTCGTACAAAGCCGCGCCGACCGCCATGGTCACGCCCCCCATCACCGATCCGCGAATCTGCTTGGGGTTGATGATCTGCCCGACATCGAAGACAGAGGTGAATTTATCCACGATGATCTTGCCTGTCTTCTTTTCGATGCGGATCTCGGCAGCGGTCGCGCCGAAGGTGTAATTCACGCCCAGGCTGCCCTGGCCGTTCTCATCCGGGTTGGAATAGCGCGGGAGGCGCGCATCTGAAACCGCGTGCGCATACTCGCCAATGGTAATGCCGTCTGAGGTAATATAACCGCGGCTGAGGTCAGCCACTGCCACGCGGATATCCGGGTCATTGCGCAGGTAGATGTAATCACCATCAAATTCAAGGTAATCCACATCCGTCTTGAGCACCTGAGCCGCGGTGTTCTTCAGTACCGCGATCAATTTTTCCGCCGCGCGCACGATGGCGCGTCCGCCCTGGGTGGTGAACATCGAACCGATGGTCTGCCATTCATACGGCGAGTACTGCGTGTCGATCTCGGTGTAAACCCTGATGCGCTCCGGAGAGATCTTGAGCGCTTCAGCCGCCACCTGCTGGATGACGGTGCGCAGCCCCTGCCCCACCTCGGCACCGCCCATGCTAACACTGATGGAGCCGTCGATGTTCATTTTCATGTAGCAGCCCTTGGTAGAGAACGGCGCGCCTTTGGGGCTCTTCATCACCGCCGCGAAGCCGCGGCCGTAGTAATAATTCTCATCCTCAGCAGGCCTGGGTTTGGAGAAGACCTTTTCCTTGACAATGTTGGAGCAGGTCATCAGATCTCCATGACTCTTCCACATCTTTTCGCCCAGTGCGTTAACTTTGCCCTCTACCAGGTAGTTCATTTCCCTGAGCTTGATGGGATCCATGTCCAGCTTGCGCGCCAACAGGTCCATCATGCGCTCGGTGGCGATTTGGGCTTCCTGGTGACCGTAGCCGCGGTAAGCGCCTACGGGGGGTGTATTTGTATATACTGTGTAACCGGTCAGGTCGCAATGCTCGAATTCGTACGGCCCGGCTGAATTATGCGTGGCGGCGATGGTGATATTCACCGCCGTGTCGGCGTAAGCCCCACCGGTGTGAAGTACCTCGTTCTGAATCGCCACCAGTCTGCCATCCTTGCGTGCGCCGATTTTCATGCGCGAGCGGATGCCATGAGCCAGCAGTGTGGAGGTGAAATCCTCCTTGCGCGAAGCCACCCACTTCACGGGGTAGCCGGGCACGAAGCTCGCGATCCAGGCGACGGTCTGCTCGACGGTGATATCCGATTTGTAACCAAAGCAGCCGCCAATATCGGGTATGCGCACGCGCACATCCGACACCGGAATGCCATAGGAATGCGCCAGGTCCTCGCGGATGATGAACGGGCAAATGGAGGAGGACCACACTTCGATTGTGTTATCTTCTTTGAACAGCACGATCGAACCATGGGGTTCGATGGCTGCGCAGGAACCCAGCGGGTAATTGAACTCAGCCTCAACAATGACTTCGGCGTCCTTGAATCCGTCGACACCTTCACCTTTCTTGAGGTGATAGGTGTGCGCGATGTTGGTGCCCGGAGTGGGTTTGAGCGTGGGCAGGTGCCAGTAATCGCCGTTTTCCTTGTGGATGAGCACGGCGTCAGGTTTCATCGCATCGCGTGCGTCAATATAAACTGGCAGTGGTTTATATTCCACTTTGATCTTATCAAGCGCGGCTTCAGCGTGCGCCAGCGTATCGGCGATGACCGCCGCTACCGGCTCACCGATGTAGCGCACTTTGTCCACTGCCATCGGCACCAGGTCTTTAATGTTGTCCCCGTAATGGTAAGTACAGCCTTTTCCTGTTACCACCTTGACGACGCCGGGCATTTTTTCCGCTTCTTCAGTGTAGATGCTGAGGATCTCAGCGTGCGCGTACTCAGGACGTAAAATGGCCGCGTGCAGCATGCCCGGGATGCGGATATCATCCAGGTAAACGGCTTTACCGGTCACTTTGCTGATCGCATCCGGCCGGTTGTAACTCTTCCCCAGGTATTTAAACTTCATTCCGTGCTCCTTTCAACAGATAATGGATGATCGAGAGGTTTCTAATTGCGCCACCTCTACTGATAATCTTGTAGGTATATGGTAACCAAAAACGCGCCAGGAATCAAGGCGAACGGGATGAAAATCTTCGAAATCAGGAAACCTGGCATAAGCGCTCGTCATTGATTTGTTGAAATGACACAGAAGCCTGTGATACTATTATTGAAATGATACAAACCCGTGAGATCGAAAAGCACTTCGGCCACCTTTCACGAGATCGGCTCAATATTGTACTAGAAATTCATAACATCGTCGCGGTCATTTCTCCAGATGCCACGGTTGAAATCAGGCGCTACGGCATTGTCTACTATGATGGCGCTCAGGGTGGACCCGTGACCGCAGGAATCTGCCAGACGCTCCTGAAACCCGATAACATTCACTTATCTTTCATTCACGGCGCGTTTCTTCCAGACCCGCAGCACTCACTGCAGGGAAACACATTCCCAAAACGTTATTTACCTATCAAGGATTTCGACTCCGCGCCGTGGGATTACATCCAGTTCCTGATCAAAGCCCACAGTCAGTTCGATCCGAGGTCGATTGCCCCTGATTAGACTCCAAAAACGTACGGACTGACTTATACACCAATCTGCTACCTGGTGAAAACCGCGGTCAGCTCGAGGTCGCCGGATAACGTTAATTGCAGACTTGTCTCCGTGCGCGTGTTGGTATCAAGCCCTTCCCAGTGTGAGAAGCGGTAACCCTCAGCCGGCACAGCAGTGACTGTTATCGGTACCCCCTGGAAATATATCCCGGTCCAATTTGCCGGGTCATCCACACCAGGTGTACCTTCCCGGATGTCGATTGTATTGATTTTTATGTATCCTTGCTTCGAATCTGTTTTCACCGTAAGTCGTGCAATTCCAGTTAATCCAAAGTAATTCGTAATGTGTTCTCGCTGTACATTCGGACGTAAACGGGCAAATTCACGTAGTGTCTCATTACTTGTCTGCCAACCTTTAAGCGAACCAAAATCAGTACCCCAGCGGTGAATATATTCCTCGATTTCTGGAGAATATAAATCCTCAAAATCATTGATTCGTGAGAGAACAACCTTCTCCCTGAAATTCGTATTTAGCATATCAGCGAACCGGTTGATGAAATCCTGCCGAAACCCAGGATTCTCTAATAATGAACGAAGGAGATAGGATTCCATCCGCCCATCATCAGTTTCGTGCAATAAAGTATATCGCCCAGGATTCTTAAAACCTCCATCCATGTCCATAATCATCCAGCGCCATTTACCATCTTTTGTATGTTCTAATTCATTTTCTGAAGACACGGTTACCCCCGTATATCTCCAGTAGTAATAATCACGATCAAGGTTGTCGGCATAGATGTGCGCAATATAATAATCAATAAAGTTGTTCACATCCATCAATTGACAGATCTGTTTGTACATATAGGGATTAGCCAATGTATCCACTGTTTTGTATTTATTAATTTCATAATCCTTATCAATAACTCGGAAAATATCTGTACATAATTCTTTATTCAAAGGATCGCCCAGATAGAGATATCCTTTATTCTGACACACAAGTAAATCATCTTCGTTAACTCCATGATACTGATTGAAGTAATACTCATCGTAACGTGTTCGAACGTTGAAAACGCCCCAATACTCGCCATCAATAAAGACCTCAACAGGCATGGCACCTTGTATATCAAGCTTGGTGTTTGCTAATAGGCTTTGAATAATCAAATCCTGCGATATCCCTGATCGCAATATTAGTTCTTCGAATGTACTGACATCAATTCCTTCCCAGCGATTATCTAATGTCGGGAAGAAATCATATCGGATTTGCCTCTCACCACTCTGTTCTTCTCTGGCATATAATCTCAAGGATTTTTGCTGGATTGCCCTAGTATAATTCCCCTGGATCCTGATCCCGATTTCCTGTTCGACGAGCACCTCCCCATCAGGAGAGTACAACACGAACGAAGCAGGCCGTTCCCACTTAAAACCTTTTTGGGTGTAATTGGCGGTGTTATATGCATCGTATACGGGATGGTCATCTCTATATAAATCACCTGGCACATAAATCCCAACCTTACGATCAAACATTCCATCAGGAGGTGTGACGATGC
>CAYMGO010000109.1:0-4857 GCA_964390015.1 uncultured Anaerolinea sp.
GCAGCTTGGCGTTGTATCTTTCATTAAATATCTGGTAGAGCTTCTCGCGCGCCCATGGGGTAGCGCTCTGCGTGCCCAGGTCATCCAGGATCAGTATTGGCGCGGAGCGTACGCGGCTGAAAAGGTCGTCGTACGAGGTACCGCTAGTTGGGCTGAAGGTCGCGCGCAGGTGATCGAGCAGGTCTGGTACCACTACGAAGACCGGGTCATCCCCCATGCCCTTGCGGTAGTTGCCGATGGCCGCCGCCAGGTGTGTTTTACCGCAGCCGTACGTGCCGGTGAGCACCAGCCAGCCGCGCGGGTGTTCGGCGAACTCCTGCGCCGCCCTGAACACCTTCTCGAGATTCAATTGCATCTCAGGAGAAAGATGCTCGGGTTCGCGCAGGCTGAAGTTACCGAACGACCGGTCTGAAAGCAGCTGCAGCTGGTAGAGCAGCGGGTCTCGCCTATCCTTGACCGGCGAGCGATAATCCGGGGCACCGATGCGCACCGTGGTTACCAGGTCGGGGTCCTGCAGGCGCGAGCGAATGCGATCATCCAGGTCTTCGAGATCCAGGTTGGTGGTGATCACGGTCGGTAACTTGCGTGTGTAACGGTAATCAATGATCTGGAAGAGTTTTTCAGCTGCCCAATTGGTGGCGTTATGCGCGCCCAGGTCGTCCAGCACCAGCAGCGCAACATTGCGGATCTCTTCGAAGCGCTGCTCGAAAGTGGCATCAGTAGAATCGTAGGAGTAGCGCAGCCAATCCAGCAGATCCGGCACAGTGAGGAAGATCGTGGTCATGCCAAATTCCACACAGGTATTGGCAACAGCCGCTGCCAGGTGTGTTTTGCCGCAGCCGTATGACCCCATTAACAGCAGCCAGCCACGCGGTGTGGCGGCGAACTGTTGCGCCTGGCTAAGCGCGTACTGCAGCGAGCGGATGTGTTCATCCGCCAGTCCAAGCCTGCCCTGAACCGAGAAAGAGGCAAATGACATGGATTTGAAAGCCTGGAGATTGCTCAACTCGTACAGCCGGTCACGGGCAGCCTGCATGGACTTATTCTGCCGGCACACGCACTGAACCAGCCTGCCGAAATCCGGGTTGTCTATCGGCAGGTCGCGGTGTAAAAAGCCAATCCCGCCGCAAATCGGGCAGACCGGTTTCGCTTCCGGTGACTGATCAGCGGTTGACGAAGTCGCCATACTTCCCTTCGCTATCCCGCTTGCGCTTTTCCTCAGTGGATTTTCTATCGGTTCCATCGCGCCCTTTCTCTTTCCAAGATCTCAAGATTGCTTCAACATACTGCCAGTTGCGTACGTTCCTCGTCACCGCGATGCGGATGGCGTCTTCGATCCACTCGGCGGAATAGGTTGCTTCAGCATCCTGCAGTGTTTCGGAAAGGATGGGGGTCAGTGGGCCGATGTTCTGTTCGTAGAGAGCGAAAATATTTGGCCGCTCTTTCTGCAGCCGCAAAGGCAGCTGTAGCGCTGTCTCAGGGTTCCACAACCCGGTCTGTAACCCCTCCAGGGCGGCGCGACCTGGTTCGCAGTTGAGGAAATAATACTTTTCTTCAGCAATTCGCGCTTCCAGCAGTGTACCGCGCGCGCAGGCGCACCGCAATGCTTTTGCCAGGTTCTCTGACTGCGCGCTGGCGTCAACTCCAAAGCCTGCCATCAACAGAGTGTCCTTGAGGATTTCGCTAAAACACAGATAGCGTGGCTCCCTGACCTGACCGGATAAATTCCAGAAAGCGTAAAGCGTGGCGCGTAACTCGCCCAGGTCATCGATCACCGGCAGCAGCCCGGTGAAGAATGCCTCGGGTACCGGTATCGAATCGTCCTTCCCCGCCGGGAAACCCATGAAGTCAGGCATCTCTCAGCTTACCTTCTCTTCTTCGCCGGCTCATCTTCGGCTGGAGCAGCGTTTTCAAACTTCGCCAGTTTTTCCAGGAAGACGACCTGCACACCGGAATGGGTGGGACCGTTCCTGTGTTTCGCCACGATGAGGTCAGCGATGTTACGTTCAACAGGGTCCTTGTCGTTCTTTTCAGGTTTATGAATGAAGATAACAATATCTGAATCCTGCTCCAGGCTGCCCGACTCGCGCAGATCCGAAAGCACCGGTCGTTTGCCCTCGCGCTGCTCGACCGCGCGCGATAACTGCGCTGCCGCCAGAACAGGGACTTTGAGTTCGCGCGCCAGCACCTTCAGGCTGCGCGAGATGTACGAAACCTCCTGCACGCGGTTCTCGGTACGGGAATCACTGCCCATCAGCTGCAGGTAATCCACCAGGATGAGATCAAGCTCATGCTCTGTGGCCAGGCGGCGGCATTTGGTACGCATCGCCAGCGGTGTGATGGCCGGTGTGTCATCCAGCCAGATGTGCGTGCCTGAAAGCACATCAATAGCCTTGGTGAACACGTCCCATTCTTCATCCAGCAGCTTCCCGGTGCGCAGGCGGTGGGTATCAATACCGGTTTCCTGCGCGATCAGGCGCTGTACCAGCTGCTGATTGGACATTTCGAGCGAGAACATGGCCACATTCTTTTTGTGCTTCTGCGCGGCCTGCTTTGCCACTGAAAGCAGGAACCCGGTCTTACCGGAACCCGGCCTGCCGGCGATGATCAGCAGATCAGATTTCTGCATTCCGCCCAGAACTTTATCCAGGTCGGTTAACCCTGTCGGCACACCGGATATCTCTTCGTCCCGCTTGGATTGCTCATCCACGTAATCGTAATAATCGCTCACGACCTCGTTGACAGGTTCCAGGTCGTGGCGCACACGGGCAGCGCTCAGGCTGAAAACCGATTTCTCAACCTCGTCCAGGATGGTCCTGATGTCCTTTTCCTGGTCGTACGCCAGCCTGGCCATCTCGTTGGCGCTAGCCAGCATGCGGCGGCGGATGGAAGTCTGTTCTACGATTTGCGCATACGCCGTGCCGTGCAGCGAAGTGGGCGTCTGGTTCACCAGCGCCAGCAGGTACGCCTGCCCCCCGATCTCCCCCAGCTGTCCCTGTTCCTGTAAATCTTCACTCACAGTCAGGATATCGATGGGGGTGCGCCTTTCATGCAGACGTACATAAGAATTCCAGATCCATTGATTGCGGATAATGTAAAAATCACCCGGCTTGATCACTTCTGAGATCTCAAAGTAGGATTCGGGATTGATCAGCACAGATCCCAGAACAGCCTCTTCGGCTTCGCGGCTGTAAGGCTGCGACTGGATAACGGTGGAGGCATCATCGAAATTGCTCATGGTTTTCCTTTTTCAGTTTTTCTTAAGAATGCCGGCTGTCATCCCGGTCCGTCGGGTCATCCCCCTGAGGTGGAGGATTTTGATCCTCGTCGCCTTTGTTATCCAGGTCATCGAGGTTCACATTCTGCAGGAAATCTTCAAACAAAGAAAGCCGCTTTTGACTCTCTTCGTGGTCATTATCCCCTTCAGTTGACTGTGACTCGTTGGTGTCACCATCCAGTATTTCAGATTGTATATCCACTTCAGGCTTGAGACCCGCTTCGCGCAGGATCTCGGTGCTCACCAGGATCGGCACATGCGCCCTCACCGCGAGCGCGATCGAGTCCGACGGGCGCGCGTCTACATCATGTAACTTGCCATCAAGTTCCAGCACCAGGTTGCCGTAGAACACATCTTTTTTTAAAGAAATCACTTCCACCCTGATCAATCGCGCACCCAGTGTTGTCAGTGATTGCAGCAATAGATCATGGGTTTGGGGACGGGCTACTTCGATCTCCTGCAAGGAGATGGTGATGGCTTCGGCTTCGTAGGGACCGATCCAGATGGGTAGATATCGTTCACGGCCCGACTCTCGCAGCATCACAATGCGCTGCTGGTTGGTCAGGCTCACCCTGACGCTATCGATCACAACCTCCACCATGTGGGTCACGATCTACCTCCCGAGAACAATGCTGGTTTCCCCGATTAATATTCTAACACGGCGGGTATTGCCACGCAACGGAACAGACCATACATACTGATTTCTTAAGATTGCTGTCTCTGTTATCTTGCTTTTTTTAAGTTTAGTGTATAATTGCTTTACTTTGCCAGGCGGGTGGAGAAACACGATGCGGTCAGGAAGCAGCAGGATCGAACGCAGCTGAACAAGTGTCCGCATCAGACAAATGAATTATTACAGTTGTTTTTTTATTTGATTTTTCGCCCGTAGATCTTTTTGAAACATAAGGCCTAATTGAATTGTCGAAACCAAGAATTTTACTGATCGAAGGTAAACGCACCGACCACCCCTCCTTCGCTGCCGGGTTGACCAAGAAAGGTTACCTGGTAGAAAGCGTGCCCAGTGGTGCGGCTGCCCTTACCCAATTGGACGCTGTAGTTCCCAACCTGATCGTGGTGGACGCCTCTTCGATGCGCACTAACGGCAAACGCATTTGCCAGGCGCTGCGCCAGAAACAACCCTCACTCCCGCTCATCCTGGTCATCGACGGCAACAGCGACCCCAACGACAACTACGGTGCAGATGTCATCCTGGTGCTGCCGTTCACCATGCAAAAACTGATCAATCGCATCCGCCACCTGCTGCCGGTGCAAAATAACTGTGACCTGCAGGCCGGCCCCATTTCGCTGGATGCCGCAGAAAGGCGCGCCATCATCGGAGACAGGCAGGTGCAACTCACCCCGCGCTTGAGCATCCTCCTTAAGATCCTGATGGAACACGCCGGCGAAGTGGTGGAACGCAAAGCGCTTTTCCGCGAAGCCTGGGAGACGGATTACACCGCCGACACACGCTCGCTGGATGTGCACATGAGCTGGCTGCGCCAGGCGATCGAGGAAAACCCGCGCCACCCCAAGTACATCCTCACTTCACGCGGGGTGGGTTACAGGCTGGATGTGGAACC
>CAYMGO010000110.1:0-4705 GCA_964390015.1 uncultured Anaerolinea sp.
GTTTTTCAAACACAGTCTTGAACATGGATTTCGCGACGCTGTCGATCATCCGCTGCCCAACACTGGCAAGAGTACCACCAATATTGGCCTCACCCGTGTAATGTAACATGGTGGTTTCGTCCCCGAGGTCTTCAAACTTCACATACCCGACCCCTTTGACAAAACCAGCTCCGCCTTTACCCTCAATGATCAGGGTGACGCTTTCAGGGGGAACCTCGTCGGTCAGGGTGAGATTTCCGGAGAAGTTGGCAGAAACCGGACCAACCCGAATGCCCAGCACAGCTTCGTAATGGGATTCGTCGATCTTGATCATTTTTTGCATTCCAGGAACCGCGGCTCCCAGCGCATCAGGATCATTGAACATCTCGTACACGACTTCGCGAGGTGCTTTAAATAGATGTTCGCCTTCAACTTTCATAACACATTTCCTCCTATTTAGTTTCGCTGCGGTTTCAGGTAATAAGTAATTTTACTCCCGAATTACTTACCCTCAGCTTTTTTAAGATACGCATAAACCGTGCTCGGCGATAGGTTGGATTCAAGGATTTCCAACTTCTTGTCGTAGAACGCGTCTTCAAACGCCTGCGCGAAAGCCGGCGGAGGCGGCAACGCCCCGGCTTCTCCCACTCCCTTGATGCCCAGTGGGTTTAACGGGCTGGGGGTATGCAGGTGGCCCATTTCCATCTTTTTCGGCATGTCGCTCGCCAGCGGCATCAGGTAATCCATGAAGGAGGCGGTCAACAACTGTCCGTTCTCGTCGTAAACGATCTTCTCATAGAAAGCATTACCGATGCCCATTGACACACCTCCCTGCAGCTGGCCTTCCAGCAGCAGCGGGTTGATGACGGTACCGCAGTCGTGCACCAGCACGAAGCGCTCGATGGTGGGTTTGCAGGTATCAGGGTCGATATCCAGGATGACCGCGCAGGCACCGGAACCGGTAGCCCCGTGGGGGGGACCGTAGTAAGCGGTAGCTTCCAGGCCGGGTTCCACACCGGGTTCGACCACGCCGCGCATGGGGTTGGCCATTGAGGCCAGGGTGCCCAGGGGAATGGAGGACTCGGGTTTACCGATAACGCAAACGCTGCCTTCGCATAGGTCCACCTGGTCTTCGGGAACGCCCAGCGCTTTGCTGGCGGTGGCGAAGATCTTGGCGCGCACCTTCTGGCTGGCCAGGTGTGTGGCTGTACCCACCAGGGTGGCGCCGCGGCTGGCGAAGGTGCCGGCTCCCCAGGCGAAATGCAGCGTATCGCCGGTAATGACCTTCACATCTTCCACTTTCACGTTCAGCGCGTCAGCCACGATCTGGGCGAAGACGGTGAAGTGCCCCTGTCCTTGCGAGCTGTAACCGGTGGCGAGGGTGACCTTG
Source organism: uncultured Anaerolinea sp. (assembly GCA_964390015.1). Classification (GTDB taxonomy): domain Bacteria; phylum Chloroflexota; class Anaerolineae; order Anaerolineales; family Anaerolineaceae; genus UBA6107. The sequence goes on from CAYMGO010000110.1 coordinate 1,370, forward strand.
CCATTGGTGCTCACGGTCAGTTTGACACCTTCATATGGCCCGACCGCGGTTCCTTCAGTGAAGGCAACCACGCCGATGCCCAGCCGTTTGCCTTCTTTGCGTGCTTTAGGCTGGATCTCCTTGCGGAATTTGTCGTAGTCGATCATTTCAAGGGCGAGTTTCATATTGCCCAGGTAGTCTCCGCTATCGAGCACGCCTTCTACGAAGTCCTGCCCGATGATGCCGGTCTTGCGCGGGAACTCGTCTGGTGTGAGCAGGTTCTTCAGGCGCAGTTCCACCGGGTCCATACCCAGCTCGCGTGCAGCGAAATCGATCATGCGCTCCATGGCATGGATACCTTCAGAACGGCCAGCGCCGCGCACCGGGGTGACCACCATCTGGTTGGTAAAGACCATGCGGATCTCGGTGTAGAAGTTGGGTACGCGGTAGTTGCTTACTGTGTGGGTCTGCGTATTTAGCGGCACGGTCATGCCGTAGGAGTCGTAAGCGCCGGTGTTGTGATAAAAGACGTCTTTGAATCCCAGGATGGTGCCGTCTTTCTTGAGGGCGATCTCGCAGTGATGCACCTGGTCACGCTCAGAAGTGGTAGCAAGGAAGTTTTCGCGCCGGTCTTCGATCCATTTGATGGGGCGTTTCAACTGTTTTGAGATCCACGGCAGCAGCACATCATCAACCTGCGAGCTCATCACCTTGGGGCCAAAGCCGCCGCCGATGTAGGGGGTGATGACGTGCACCTGGCTTTCGGCCAGTCCGAGCGCGCGTGAAATGGAACCGCGAATGGTGAGCGGAGATTGCGTGCTCGCCCACACGGTCAGTTCCTGGTTGCGCTCATCCCAGTTCACCACGAAACCGCGGTTCTCCATGGCGGCAGCGGCAACATGCTCAATCAGCATGCGTTTTGAAACGACCACATCCGCCTGTTTTTTCGCTACTTCGTAATTCCCTGACTCCTGTTTCACCAGGGCGGCCAGGTTGGTGCCGAGGTCATCGTGCACCAATACTGAGGTGTCTTCCCACGCCTTTTCCAGGTCGATCACAGCAGGAAGGGGTTCCACATCCAGGATGATGTCATCGAAGGCGTCTTCAGCAATGTAGCGAGATTCTGCGATGACAATAGCCAGGGGTTCGCCGGAAAAGCGGATCTTATCCTTGGCGATGGGCACCAGCGTGCGCGCGTTGAATTGTGATCCGGGGATGGCGGTGGGAGGTGGTACCTGCAGTGGGCCGGGTTTCCAGAAGTCACCAAAGTCTTCCGCAGTATAAATTGCCACAACACCCGGGCGTTTGCGGGCTTCGCTCACGTCAAGCTTGAGAATCTTCGCGTGCGCGTAATCGCTGCGCAGGATTGCAGCGTGAAGCATGCCGGGGAGTTCGATATCATCTATGAATTTCGCATTCCCGGTCAGCAGGAATTTGTCTTCAAGACGTTTTACGGGTTGTCCAAAATATTTTCCAGTCACAGTTTCACCTCGCTTCACTTTTTCTGAGACATCTTCTCAGCCGCGTCCTGCACGGCTTCGACGATCTTCTCATATCCTGTGCACCGGCAGATGTTGCCATCGATCGCCTCGCGAATTTCGTCTTCCGTGGGGTTGGAATTCTCCTCAAGGAAAGGAACGAGGGTCATCAGGAAACCAGGGGTACAAAAACCACACTGCAGCGCGTGTTTATCAGTAAAGGACTGCTGCAGCGGGTGCAGGTTCTCGGGTGTGCCGAGGGATTCCACCGTGCGGATCTCGTGCCCGTTGGCCTGAACGGCAAACATCAGGCAAGAGCGGATGGCTTCACCATCAAAAAGGATGGTGCAGGCTCCGCAAATGCCGTGTTCGCAGCCCACATGTGTGCCCAGCAGGCCAAGGTCATGGCGCAGGAAGTCACTCAGCAGCAGGCGGGGTTCAACCTCGCGTTGGTAAACTTTACCATTCACAGTAACAGATACAGGAAAGAGTTTGCTCATGTTATCCTCCTCTTTTCGCGCGTTCGAAGGCTTCGGTGAGGGAGCGCACGATCAACACACGGGAAATGCTGCGGCGGTAATCGGCGCTGGCGTGCAGGTCAGTTGCCGGATCGATCTCATTGGCATTCACGTCAGTGACGGCATCCGCGACAGCTTCGATGGCTTCTTTGCTGGGTTTGTTGCCGATGAGGATTTCACGCGCTTTTTCCGAAAGAATGGGTACTTCAGCCACGCTCATCAGCACCATGCGCACGTCCTTGCAGGTGTCGTTTTCATCCAGCGTGACGATGGAGGCCACGGCGGATTGAGCGTAGCCACCACTTTGCCGTGAAACCTGGACGTACTTGGCACCGGTGCGCGGGGGGTGCGGTTTGATGACGAGTTCAGCCAGCATCTCATCTGGCTCGATCACGGTCATGAAGGGTCCGATGATCAGGTCTGGTGCGTCCACCCAGCGTTCCTTACCTTTGCCCCTGATAAGCGCCTGCATGTTCATGACCATTGAAATACTGGGCAGCTGACCGGCGGGGTCGGCGTGGGCGATGGCACCGCCGAAAGTGCCGCGGCGGCGAATCTGCGGGTGGGCGATGTATTTGGCAACTTCGATGAGCAGCGGGAAGCGTTTGATCACTTCTTCGCTGTGTTCAACCGTGCTGACGCGTGTCATCGTGCCGATCGCCAGGCCGCCATCAACCGTGGGTTTGATGTAGGATAGTTCCGGTACATTGTTGAGGTCTACCAGCGCGCTTGGTCTTGCCATGCGGAAGTTCATCGCGGCGATCAGGCTTTGACCGCCGGCGAGAACTTTGCCGTCATAACCAAGCTCCGCCAGTGTATCCAGCGCTTCGTCCACGCTGGAGGGTGAATAATAATCAAAATTAACTGGCTTCATAAATTACTACCTCCTGTTAGATTGAGGGTTCAGAATCCTGGGGCTTCGTAGAGGAATTTTACCGGTAAACGAAGAAACGCATAAGATACAAAACCTTCAGGGGAATGACTCCCCTGAAGGTTTTAGCATTGATGGTCTATTCTTTGAAGGCGACGAAGCGACCCCACATGGATTCTGCTTCCATGGCTTTCTGCAGGTAGCAGCCGATGTAGTAGCGCCCGCTCTTGGCTGTGGCGAGCTGTCCAGCCAGGTTCTCTGCGTGCACAATGGTGTGCGGGAAGAGGTTGAGGTGCATATCCTGGTAGAAGTCCTTCAACGGGTAGAGCTGGTCCCAGTCTTTACCGAAGTCTTTGATCAACTTGGCGTTGGCTTCAGCGAAGGTCTTGGGGTGCCAGATGCGCATGATGGTGTTCATGGGGTGATCAGCGGATACCGCGTCCACACCGATCCACTTGATCTTCATCTTGATGGCCCAGGCGGAGAAATC
>CAYMGO010000111.1:0-1383 GCA_964390015.1 uncultured Anaerolinea sp.
TGATCAATGGACTGATCACCTGGGTGTTTGCACCTCTTCGTGGTTTACTCGGTCTACTGGTAAGGCTCATCCAACCCCGCACACCGACGCCCTCGGCAGCTGATTAGTTAAAAAAACACCCCCGTTTGGGGGTGTTCGCTTTTAGTTGTCATTCGTTTAAAGGTCTTTTTCCATCCACACCACCTGAGTGGTGCCAAAATAGCGGGTCGGCAGACCGTGAACCTTGTAACCCGCTTTTTCAAAATACTTGGTTGTGTTCAGGCGTGATTGGCAGCCGATTTTTTTGTATCCCTGCGTGCGTGCCTGTGCTTCAACATGCGTCAGCAGTTGTTTACCGATGCCCGTACGCTGCAGAGCGCTCTTCACTGCCAGGTGAGAGATCCAGGCCACCCCGGGCTCCTTTTCGAAAAATTTAACGCAACCCACAACTTCCCCGCCCTGGTCATTTACCGCAACAAAATGCTGTGAAATCGGCTCGTAATCATCTTTCTCAGTCCCACGAGGCTGCCCCCAGGGTTCACGCAGTACCTTAAACCGCAGGTCATAATATGCCTTAAACTCTTCTTTTGTTTTTGGGTTCGTTATCTGGGTCAACTGATTACCTCTTTTTAACTCGATGTTAGTAAATTATACAGCAATAAAAGTGATGTACGCCATCTACACCGGGCGAGATTGACCATTAAGCCTTTGCGTCACCTTCACGTCTACAGATCCCGTCAGAGCTTTTTCAGTGAAACACATCCTGCGTGCGATCGCGATCAGGTTGTTGATCTCATTTTCAGGCGCATCAGAATCGACCATGATCTCCAATTCAAAGCGGTCGCAAAATCCTTCCGCATCTCCCTTTAATACCGACCCCTGTTCATGAAAATAAGCTGTGACATTCACCCTTTCATTGCGTATTTTCAGTTTTCTTTTGGTCGCAACCTGCGACACATGAGAGAGCAGTCAAAGCGCCATCCCGCTGACGAAATAGGTCAGCGGTGTAGGGGCTGTTCCTTCCCCACCCGGCATGTAGCTTCCTTCATCACTGATCAAGGCGTAAGCCCTGCCGGTTTCCGGCTGTCCGGCGATGACCTGCTTGCGCCATTTTTCCAGGGAACTGGCTTCAGCACTCACCCTGATCTCTCGTAACCCGAGGGGTTTTCTATCTTCTACAGTAGTCATCTTCACCTCATCGATAGGTTAGCTAACAAGTAATCTGTCTTCAAGTGCTGCCGTATACTTGCCCACTTCGATTGTAACGCGCGCGACACCGCTTTCCATGGCTGCCTGCGCCACCGCCGGGGCTTCCCACAGGCAAACGCGCCTGTCCAACGGCTTAGGCACCACGTAATCCATGCCAAATTCAAGCCGATCCAATCCGTAAGCCGCCAGCACCTG
>CAYMGO010000111.1:1483-4665 GCA_964390015.1 uncultured Anaerolinea sp.
CTTCAACGCGCCCATGATAGACCAGTCCGGCGATATCACACATCCAAATGTGTTCGAGCGGAACACCCATCTTCACAAAATGTGCGGCGGAAGCCAGCGCCGCGGCGCCTGCCCCTGAGAACACCACTTTTACGTCCTCTAACTTTTTACCGGTAATCTCGAGGGCGTTGGCAAGCGCCGCGCCTAAAATGATGGCGGTACCGTGCTGGTCATCGTGAAAAACCGGGATTTGCAGCATCGACTTCAGGCGGCGTTCGATGGAAAAGCACTCCGGTGAGCGGATATCTTCCAGGTTGATGCCACCAAATGAATTCCCGATGGCGGCGCACACTGAAATGACCGTTTCAGCATCCGTTGAATCGATTTCGATATCAATGCTGTCAATATCAGCAAATTTTTTAAAAAGAACAGCCTTTCCCTCCATCACCGGTTTGCTGGCCAGCGCACCACGGTTGCCCAGACCCAAAATGGCGGTACCGTTACTGATGACCGCTACAAGGTTACCCTTGGCTGTGTACTCATAAGCCAGCTCCGGGTTGCGCTCGATCTCTAACACCGGGTATGCCACGCCCGGCGTGTAAGCCAACCCGAGGTCAAGCTGGTTTTCCAGCGGTTTGCTGGGATTGATGACCAGTTTTCCGGGGACTCCACCCTGGCGGTGATAGGCAAGCGCACTTTCTTTATCGATGGGTGTCATTTCTATCCTGTGTTAATGGCCTTCATTGAGCACCTGCTGCACTTGTTCCCTGGAACCCTTCCACGGACCGGGTACCTCCTGCTTGAGAGAGGTGATGACGCCAGCCCAGCGGCAGGCCTCCGCCGGATCAGTGGAAAGGCGCATGGCGATATAAGACGAAAAGCAGGTGTCTCCCCTGCCGGTGCGCCCCTTGAGCGAACGCGGGGTGAAGGGCGCAGTGTAAAAACGCCCGGCGGTTGAAACGGTCACCCCCGAAGATTCTGTCATCACAATTTCCTGCGGTCCCATCGCATGCAAACACTGGGCAGCTCTGCTCAGGTCAGATTCGCCGGTGAGGAATTCCGCTTCCGCCCGGTCGACCTTGAGGTAGGTTACCGCACGCAGCCCCTGCTCCATTTCTGCCCACGGCTTGAAGATCAACCCATCATCCACCGGCACGCGGATGAAACCCTGGATATCCAGCCCAACCGGTGCGCGTGCTGCCAACTGGTGCAGCAGCGGCAGGTTAATCTCGCCAGCGAACAGCGGCGAAAGCATGATCACACGAGTCTTAAGTTTGGGGATCTGATCAATGGAATAACGCCCGCCAAAACCGATCGGCAGGCAAACGCGGCGCTCCATGTCATGCGAATTGTAATAATTGGCGATACCGGAGGTTCCCTGCGCGGGGGTGGCGAAAACTTCAACTCCTTCGTCGCGCAGCTCCTGCAGGCGCGGGTTGTCATCAGGGTGCAGGCGGGTCACCACGGCCACTGCCAGCCCCAGCCGCCTCACCACCACGCTGCCGTAATACACCCCTCCGCCAGAAGCCACCTCTTCAACGCCATCGACAATGAGCTTGTCTTTGGCGAAGTTGCCGATCATGACAATGTCAAAATCAGTCATGTCGGTCTTCAACCGGCAGCGCCTGGATACAACCTTCAGCAAAACCGACGGTCACTTCTTCACCTTCCGGGAAGAGCTCCATCACGTGCGGGTCGGTTTCAAGCCCGGTGAGCAGTTGTCCGCTGACTTCAACGTCATACTCGATCAGGTCCCCCAGGAACACCGCCCGCCTGATAACGCCCTTGTAGAGTTCACCGGTCTTCTTAATGCGAATCATCTCCGGCCTGACAACGAGGGTGACTTCCTCCTGGTTCTTGAACTGGCGCTTTACATCCTTGAGGGTGATGACCTCGCCCAGTGCCTTTGCAGTCAGGCTGCCCTCACGCTGTTCCTGTACAACGCCAGCAACAAAATTCGCCCGGCCGATAAAATTGGCAACGAACCGGTTATTTGGGAAGCGGTACATCTCCACCGGCGTGCCGATCTGCTCGATGATGCCCAGGTTCATTACCACGATCCTATCGGATAGGGTCATGGCCTCGATCTGGTCGTGTGTAACGTAAACGCTGGTGATGTTCATTTCCTTCTGGATGCGCCGGATCTCGGTGCGCATTTCCTCGCGAAGCTTGGCATCCAGGTTTGAAAGCGGCTCGTCCATTAACAACACTTTGGGTTCCATCACCAGGGCACGCGCCAGCGCCACCCGCTGCTGCTGCCCGCCTGAAAGCTGTGTGGGCGCACGGTCTCCGTACCCCTCCAGGTGAACAAGATCAAGCACCTTATTCACCCGACTGGTAATTTCCGCCTTGGGCAGACGTTGTACGTTCAGACCGTATGCGATATTTTCAAATACCGTCAGGTGAGGGAAGATGGCGTAACTCTGGAAAACCATCGACATATCACGTTTGTGCGGTGGCAAAGAGTTGATCTGTTTCCCGTCTAGGATGATCTCACCTGTGGTCGGGAATTCAAACCCGGCGATCATGCGCAGGGTGGTGGTCTTGCCGCAACCAGACGGACCCAGCAGGGTAACGAGTTCCCCTTTTTTGATCTCCAGGTCAACATTATGCACGGCGGTCACTTCTCCCACGCCCCCGCGGGCAGGGAAGATCTTGGTAATATTTTTCAGGGTCAGGTACATTGGTTTACCTCACGATTAGGATCTAAAAGCCCTGGCTCATGTCAACCGAGCCCCTGCCTTTGAAAAGCTTGTTCACGAGCAGATTCAACAAGAATATAGCGATGAGCACAAACACGATGATGACAGTGGAGTAAGCCGCCGCAATGCTCACCCCGCCCTGCTCCCATTCGCTAAGGATGGAAGCAGTGACAATGCGCCACTTGGCGCTGACCAGGAAGATGATCGCCGAGAGGCTGGTCATGTGGCGGGTAAAGCTGAAGATCAAACCCGCCAGCAGCGCGGGCAATATGAGCGGCAGGGTCACTTTACGGAAGGTGTATTGCGCGTCAGCGCCAAGAATATTGGAGGCCTCCTCAATTGAGGGGTCGATCTGCTGCAGCGCTGCCACACCTGAACGTACCGAAGCCGGCAGGCTGCGCACAATGAACGCCGCCATGATGATGTATGCCCCGCCAACCATGGCAAACGGTACACCAACGAAAGATAGTGCGCACGGCACCGCCAGGCCGAGTGCCCCCA
>CAYMGO010000112.1:0-4611 GCA_964390015.1 uncultured Anaerolinea sp.
TTCTTAGTGACGCGAGGATGGGGGAGGTATTCCACGCGACGGAATTGAAACCCTTGCCAGATGTATGAAGTTTGTTGACCGTGGATGTGAATAGAGAGAGATCGTTGCGTATTGCCAGAAGCATACAGGCGATAAACACGATCCACACCCACTGTTTATTCTTTACTTTGGAGTACTGGAACACCGTTGAGAATGCAGATATGGTGAAGAAAATAAACACAGGCAGCAGGATTCTTTCATCGAGAGGTGTGTGGGCGTCGATGAACGTGATTGAGTTAAGAACTACCAGAATATAAATAAACGAAAAGAGAAAACCAAAAGCGAGGTTGAATCGTTGGTGTAGCTCAGTTCCTGCCGTTTTTCTGTCTTCTCGAAAAACTTTAAAAACCAGGAAGGCTAAGATAGCGATTATGACAAAGAGCTCAACAGCGTTGAACCAGCCCTCTTCAAAATTGGTCAGAGCGTAATTATGAAGTGTATCGACCAGGTTGACCAGCTTTTCAAAACCAAATGGGTGGTAACGTAAGCCGCGGTCTGCCGTGGTGTTTTCGACGACACCGTTACGCACGCTCCAGGCAAGGATGGGCAGCGAGGAAATCACCAGGGTCAGGATGGCATCCCTGATCTTAAGTACCAGTCTTTTTTCCTGGAATAGAAAGATGCAGATAAGCACCGTGGGGATAAGGGCGACCCCGATATACCGGGTGGCAACGGCCAATCCCATGGCAATGGCGGAAATAATTAGCAGGTACCATTTCTGGCGGAGCAGATAGGCGCGAAATACCAGGTAAGTGATAAACAGGAACATCAGGAACGGTGATTCAGACCAGGCGCGGGCGTGAATGCTGAGGATAGCCGGAGTAAATAGAAACAGCAGCATACCAAGCGCAGCGGCAAGAAGATTGTGGCGTGTACTCATGTAAATTGCCAGGCCGAAGAGGATCGTATTGATGCCGAACAGGGCGAGGTGCAGCCATTGTGCTGACGCCGTGATATCGCGGGTGATGCTGCCGCTGACAGCGAGAAAGAGCGGATAAACCGGGGGATAATGGGTGACTGGTTTCTCGCCAATGTAGAAACCTCTGCCCGCAAGAATACTTTCAGCGGTTTCAATATAGGTGATCGAATCCGGACTCACACCGATACCGTTGGCCGTGACCCACAAGAGCAGAGCGCCGGCGATTAACACCGCCAGCGCGCAAAGACATACAAGAAATATGAGAGAGGTTTTCGGTTTCATTGGCCGACCATAATGATCATTGCTGATATTATATTACTGACCAGGCGTCTTGCGGGTTCTGTGATGGTGCCCGGCTTTTTTTGCTATTTTCTGGATGTTGAATATTCTGGCGAATAGATCAAACGACTCCTGCCTATTATGGTAGAAGTCGTTTGTGAAAATAAGGCAGCGCTTTATGCAACCTTGCGGGATACTGATTTGACCAGATCCACCACCTTCTTGATCAGGTCAATGCTCAACACTACAACCAGGAAGATCAGGAACCAGCGCACGAAGTTGTTTTGCAGCAGCACTTGGATACCGGTGATGGCCTCAGCGGGGAATCCCTGCTGCAGTGCCAGCCCGGCGTCAAAGGTCAGCAGCGTTCCAGCTCCCAGCAGTGTGACCACGAGTGCGAGTTCAGAAACTTTGATGCCGATCTCGAAGACGCGGGTGAAGATGGTCTTGCGGCGCGTCTTGAAAAGAAGGATGTTTAGCACCAGGTCCAGGCCGATATTGACTGCTATCCAGGGGATGAAGGCTTTGAAGGATGCGGTGAACACGGGCACCATACGCCACTTGTCATCACTCAACCACCAGAACCCGACCACCTCTTCAAACAGGAAGAGGAAGATGACCAGTGCAAGTGTGTTGAAAGTTACACCCAGCACGAGCTCCCACAGCTCGACCTTTTCCTCTTTATTGACCAGATCGGGAAGGTCGCTGACTTTCCAGTTCTTTTCCCCTTCCTCCAGGAAGTCCAGGGCTTTGCCCTCATTGACCTTCGGGAAGAAACGGGTGAGGATCATGAACACAATGGCACTGGTGCCGATGATACCCACACCAACCTGCCAGGCGTTGCCAAGCAGCTCCCAGACGGTCCAGAAGGGACTCTTGCCGCCGCTGAGGGCAAAAGAAAGCACCCCGGCGAAAAACACCACAGCCACGATGATAGGTGTCAACCTCGTGACGATAACCCTGAACAGGGCGTTGTGCTGCGGCGCGATGAGCGCATCTGTGCCGCGGTAGCCGGCGGCTACAGAACCGGGCGATCCCAGGCTGCGCAGCGCCTCCTCCAGCATGGTTTCATCAACAACTGCTTCAGGGGGGTTGCGGTCCTCCAGCGTGTCCATGAGGTTGGCGCGTATCTCGGTAACAATGTCTTTTCTGCCCTGCCAGGGGAGGCGGCGCTCCACGGCCAGCAGGTAGCGTTCCAACAGGATTTGACTTTTTTCTGACAGTTTCATTTTATGATCTCCTCGATTACCCTGATCTGTTGCTTCCAGTCACGGCGCAGGGCATTCAACACCGCCGTACCGAGTTCGTTCAATTTGTAATATCGCCTGGGTCGTGTTTCGTCAATCTCCCAGTCACTCTGCAGGTACCCCTGGCTTTCAAGCCGCCGCATCAGCGGGTAGAGGGTATCCTGCGTCACCTGGAAGCCTTTCTCTTCCAGCTGTTTGAGCAGCGAGTAACCGTATTCCTTATTTTCGAGTTGACTCATCACGACCAGCACGATCAATCCACGGCGCAATTCCGCGCTCAATCGTTCCACATGTTCGTTGATGGTCTCAGGTTCAATCATGCCAATATTATACTGTATTAAACACAGTATTGTCAAGAGGCAATATATAAATATTACCAATATTATTTTATGTTAATATCTAATGAACTGGTGGTTGGCTGACTGATTAAATACAAAAGCGGGTCAGAGACCCGCTTTATCTTGAAGTCGATTCCGGTTAATCTTTCTTTCCAACCTGCCGGTACTGCATGAAGCCCTGGAAGACCTGAAACAATCCCAGCAGGATGAGACCCAGCGAGATGAAGCTGGTATCGCCGCCGGTTGCTTCGGGGTTGGAAGGGAAGAGGAAGTAGAGCACTGCCCCGCCCACCGCGAAAAAGGCACCGGTGATCATCATCTTGCGCGCGCTCTCGCGGGTGATTTGCGGCTTGGCGCGCAGCCTGGCACCTGACTTGATGTAGCCCTGGATGCCGTCATCAGTTTCCGTGCGGTACCAACTCTGGTCGTTCACAGTCTCAACTCCGCGCACGGTGAACAGCGTCTTTTTGGGGATGGTCGCGAGCACAGTCGAGGTTTCATCGGGTTCCTGGTATAGCTCGAGGTCGTTGCCAACGGCTTCCACCTTCTGGATGCCGAAGATGTGGGTATCGCCGGAGATGTAGCCGGTGACACCGTTGTCGAGGGTCACTGTGACCCAGACCTCTTTCTTCTTGCGGATCACCTTGCCGATCTCAAATTCCTCGCCTTTGTGGATCGAGGTCATCGAGATGGATTCTGCGTTGGGCTCCTGCCAAACGCGCGCGCTTTCATCACCTAAACTGGCTCTCATTTATTCTTCTCCTTGGAAAACACCGGGTGTGTATTGATCTGTTTCGAAGTGATAATAGGCAGCGCACTCTGCTGCCCAGTTTTCGTTCTGAATATTGATCTCCAGTGGAATGGACTGCGGGTCGCTCTCGTCATCCAGCACGGGGGTGCGCACTTGCGCGCGCGGCCGCGAGGCCAGTGTGATGCCGGCGGTCTCAAGGTCCTCCACAATTCTTCGCATGCGGTAGCGCTGGTGCAGCCAGGTTGCGATGATAATAAGCCCGCCAACCCCGACGATGTAAGGCCAGTACGCTTTCACAGCGCCAAGCGCTGATTCGGAGCGTATAAAATCGGTCATCAGCAGCAAGCCTGCACTGGCAACCACGCCGCCAATGGTGTAAACGCGGTTGTAAAGGCGCGCCAGCCTGCCCGTGGCTGTATTATCCTTCTCCTGCTCTTCGATGCTGGTCACAAAGTCCGCGCGGTAACAGGTCTCGCACACCCTGATCTTCAGGTGGTAGGGCTGGTTGACGCGGTAGGTCTGGCGGTATAGGCCTGGGCGTTTGCGTCCGACGCGCAGCTTCAATCTGTGGGTCTCGTAAAATTCTGCCGGCTCAGCACTGCAGCGTGAGCAGCGCTGCGGCCGATCCAACACCAGGTCGCTGGTGAGAACCTGTTGCACCCGGTTGAGCGGCACCTTAATCTTAAGCGGCATGACCGGACCTTTCGGTTGCGGGTTTTCTGATCACGCACCAATTGTACTCGAAAAGACCGTGACATTAACCGCAGCTGCACTTGTTCAAACGCCTGCCCTTTCCAAGGCCTCCAGTCTCAGTAAGATGCGCTCGAGAAGTTCCCCCATCTCCGCTTCGGTCAACCTGGCTTTGACCTTTACCTTGTCCTCTTTGGCTTTGGCGCGGGCGATATCCGCGTCTGAGGGGACGATCTCGAACTTGCCGGCTTTTTTGATAACGATATGATCAGGCATTGGGGAGCACCTCGACTACTATAGTACCTTTGCCGGCGGGGCAAAAGGTTTTCCGATTGGCCGGCATAATGA
>CAYMGO010000113.1:0-4477 GCA_964390015.1 uncultured Anaerolinea sp.
AAATAAAGCGTGGGTCCTCCCCGGCGAGGATCATCTTTGCCAGCCAGTACAGCGCAGCATCGGGGTCAGAACCGCGCACTGATTTTATAAAAGCTGATATGGTGTCGTAATGCTCATCCCCCATACGATCGTACAGCAGCGCGCGCTTCTGGATCGATTCCTGGGCGACGTCTAATGTGATGCGAATGTGACCATCGTTATCCACCGGGGTGGTCTCGACCGCCAGTTCAATGGCGTTCAACAAGTTGCGCGCGTCTCCGCCCGCCAGGTGCAGCAGGTGCTCCCTGGCCTTCTCATCGAAGTCAACCCGCCGTTTGCCGTAACCGTATTCATCGTCTTCTAACGCGCGCGTAAAGATGACCCCCAACTGCTCTACGCTCAGTGGCTCAAGACGGAAAATGCGCGAGCGGGAAACCAGCGCCGGGATGACATCAAAGAACGGGTTCTCAGTGGTGGCGCCGATGAGCGTGATCATGCCGTTTTCCACGTGCGGCAGCAGGGCATCCTGCTGGGCTTTGTTCCAGCGGTGCACCTCATCCACAAACAGGATCGTGCGCCGGTGGTAGAGGCGGCGACGATCGGTGGCTTCGCCGATCACCCGGCGCAGGTCAGCCACACCAGCCAGCACCGCTGAGATATTTTCGAAGTGGGCCTGCGTGTGCTGCGCGATCAGGCGTGCCAGCGTGGTCTTGCCGGTGCCGGGCGGGCCGGTGAAGATGATGGACGAGAACAACCGGTCCGCGATGATGGCGCGCCGCAGCAGTTTACCCTCGCCGATGATGTGCTCCTGCCCGATGAATTCATCCAGTGTGCGCGGACGCAGCCTGGCCGCAAGGGGGGCTTCGTGTTCAAGGTTCTCGTTCAGCGCATGATCAAAAAGGTCCATGAGCTAATTGTAGCATGAAAGACAATATTTAGAACATAATTCCCATAATTGTTGTATTATGGAAGAGAAATTTGTACAATGTACATAAATATTCTGCTGCAGGAGGGAGAGATGCTATCACCCGGTTTTCTTGATTTCCTGATTCGTGCCAAGAAGAATACCTACGCCTCTGGAATGGCGCCTACCGCTTCTTCACGTCCGGGTTCACACGATCTGGTTTACCGTGAAGGCCAATACATGTACATTGATACTTACCTGGGTGGGTTTCACTTCATTGGAGAAGAAGCTGTTTGGGAAAACAACATCAACATCTGGGGGATGAATTACTACGGCAAAATGCTTGCCTCTGAAATTCCCTCCGGCTTCAGCGAGTTTCTGAAAACCGCGCTGATGCTTGTGCCGCATGATGCGCCTTTCCGTGGGCCAACCGAGTTTATCAGTAGCGGCTTTCGATACCTGTGTTCATACAGCGGAGACCTTGATTGCTTTGAGGGTCGGGAGCAGATTTATTATCGGGATGGCGTAATCTATCAGCTGCTCTTTCACGGTGGTGAGATTCAGGACTAATAGAGAAAAGAGGTCAGTTGACGACCGTAGCGCAAGGCAAGGTGGTGGTTATTGGCAATATTGGTATTGATACCAATGTTTTTCTACAGGGCGAGGTGATCGATCTCATCCATGAATCCAATTACACCAGCAACCTCGATACCATCGGGCAGGCGGGGGGATACGCCAGCATGGGGTACAGCAGGCTGGGTGTTCCCGTGTCCTTCATTGGTTATATTGGTGCCGATGCCATGGGCGACCATATCCGTGATGTGCTGCAACGGGAAGGTATGGATGGCAGTGCGCTGTTCATTGATCCGCAGGGCACCAGCCGCAGCATTAACCTGGTGCTGTCAGATGGCTCGCGCCGCAACTTCTATGATGGTAAAAGTCACATGGGTCTTGTGCCGCCTTTGGACCGCTGTATTGAAGTACTGCGCGCTGCGCGGCTGGCGCACTTCAACATCCCCAACTGGGCACGGCGTTTGTTGAAACCGGCGCAAGACCTGGGCATCACCATTGCCTGTGACCTGCAGGATGTGATGGACCCCGCTGACCCATACCGGTTGGATTTTGTGAAAGCAGCCAACTACCTCTTCTTTTCGGCGGTCAACCACCCGCACCCGGCCTCCCATATTCACGCCTACCTTGATCTCAACCCCGGGTTGACGATTTTGGCGACAATGGGCGCAAAGGGTGTGGCGTTGGGAGATTCCTCGGGCATTACATATTTCCCGGCTGAGGAACTCGATCTACCGGTAGTGGATACCAGCGGGGCTGGAGACGCTTTTGCTTGCGGATTCCTGGTAGGCCATGTGCTAGAGGGCAGAGGATTGGAGGAATCAGTAATGCGCGGGCAGGTATGCGCCAGGTATAAGTGTGCCCAGCGCTCCACTTCAGCGAACATGATCACGCCTGAACTACTCAACCAGTACACTGGCAAGAATAAGGTGTAACTTTTGTACAGGAGAGAAAAATGAATAAAATCCTTACCCAATTGGCACAATCAGCAGAACCCTCAGTGAGGTACCTCTACAGGCGTGATTACCTGGGGGATGATCCATCCGACCCGGGAATGCTTGCGCTGCAGGACGAGGTAAGGAATTCAAGCCGGGTTCGCGCGCTGCTTGAGCCGCGAGGCGCTGACGGGCGCTTTCCGTGGCACGCCTACACCAAGTGGATTGGCGCCTTTTGGACTTTGTTCGTACTGGCGGATATCGGCTATCCACCGGGAGATCAGGGACTGGAACCTCTGCGCGACCAGGTGCTGGAGTGGCTTTTGAGCCCACTGCATGTGAAGAAAGTACCAATGATCGAAGGCCGCTGGCGCAGGTGCGCGCTGCAGGAGGCTTCGATCGTGTATGCCTCGCTGAAACTTGGCATCGCTGATGAGAGGATCACGCAGGTGGTGGAGAACCTGCTCAAATGGCAGTGGCCGGATGGCGGATGGAACTGCGATAAATTGCCCAAGGCAACTCACTCATCATTTCACGAGACCTGGATGCCATTGCTGGCGATGCACACGTATGCCCAGGCCTCTGGTAGCCCGCGGGCAAGTGAATCCGCGCAGCGTGCCAGCGAGGTTTTTCTCAACCACAGGTTATTTAAACGAACATCAGATGGCGCTGTGATGGATGTGAAGTTCACGAAGATCGCCTATCCCCCTTACTGGCATTACGATATTCTCGCCGGGCTGCGGGTGATGGATGTGGTTGGCATTCTTGCCGATTCACGCTGCGATGACGCCCTTGACCTGCTCGAGTCAAAAAGACTGCCTGGTGGGGGGTTCGCCGCTGAGACGAAATACTACAAAGTGACTCAGACTAAAATCGAGGGATCGGGAGTATCGTTCGTGGATTGGGGCGGTATAAGCAAAGTAAAAATGAACGAGTTTATCACCGTCCAGGCGCTCTCGATCCTCAAGAAGGCGGGGAGGTTGACCTTATAGCGCGATGTGAAAATTCCTGACAGGGTCCGCTACATTAATAAGAAGTTCACCAACCGCCTGATGATGCTCATCGCCGGCCGCAGGGGCAGTCCCATCGCTGTCATGCGACACACTGGCAGGCGCAGCGGAAGGCAATATTCCATTCCCATCCTTGCCGCACCAGTGGCAGGCGGTTTCGTTTTCGCGCTAACCTACGGCGACCACGTGGATTGGTACCGCAACATCCTGGCTGTCGGCGAAGGCGTGTTGATCTGGCGCGGACGGGAGTTTTTACTTGGCTCACCGATTACCATTACTTCACATGATGGCAGGACGGCTTTCTCACAACCATGGCACCTCCTGCTTTCCGTGATGCGCACCGCGGATTTCTTTCGGATGACGGTCAAGCAGTGACCAGCCAATTTTCCGACCTTATCCTTCCGGGTTCGTTTATTACCCTCATCACTGAATACCGCGATAAAAATCACAATTATTAGTCGCTCGTCACCGATCACAGAACACGAAATTCCCATAATAGAACACTTGCTCCTTGACGGAGCGGGGTGGATTTGATATAAATACCCAGTTCGCCGGGAGGCGAATTTTTAAAACCTTGTCTTAGCAATAAGGCTTTGGTATAATCTAGCACGCTCTTTTGCTATTTAATAATTGATGCGCCGACATAGCTCAATTGGCAGAGCAGCCGCCTTGTAAGCGGCAGGTTATGGGTTCAATTCCCATTGTCGGCTCAGTTACAGGTTAGCGAGTGGGCTTCATCCTCGCCGGATGAACTCACTCTCGAGCCGGTAACGGCTTAAAAAAACGGACGGTTACCCAAGTGGCCAAAGGGGACTGACTGTAAATCAGCTGGCAGACGCCTTCGGAGGTTCGAATCCTTCACCGTCCACTAGGCTGGGGCAGATACTCTACCAATCTGACCTCATCATCGGCAAGCCCTCATAGCTCAGTTGGTAGAGCGCGCCCTTGGTAAGGGCGAGGTCATGGGTTCAATTCCCATTGAGGGCTCTTAATGCCGGATTAATATAAAGAAATGTGACCAAGGAGAGGAAACATGGCGAAGCAGAAATTTGACAGGAGCAAACCGCATCTAAACATTG
>CAYMGO010000114.1:0-4470 GCA_964390015.1 uncultured Anaerolinea sp.
TGCTGGCGTGGATGCTCTCCGCGCTGGTGGAGAACCTGGCGGGCTTCGGTCTGCCGATCGCCATCATCGCCCCCATGCTCATCCTGCTGGGAGTGATCCCGGTGCGCGCGGTGGCTGCCGCCGCCATCGGCCACAGCTGGGCGGTCAGCCTGGGCGGCATGGCGCTGGCTTTCCGAACTATGACGGACATCACCGGCATGAACGAAAATGAAGTTTTCCCTTTTGCAGCCCTGCTGCTGGGGGTCACCGTCCTGCTCACCGGGTTGTCCTCAGCCTTCGTGTTAAAGCAGCTGCATTACTGGAAGCGCATCCTGCTGCTCTCTCTGGTGGTGGCGCTTGTGCAGTACCTGATCGGCCTCACCGGGGTGATCCCGTTGAGCTCGTTCACAGCTGCCATCGTGGGCATCGGCGGAGGGCTGCTGCTCACAAGGCGCCCGCCCGGGCAGAAGATCCGCGCCAGCGCCAGCCCGCAGCTGCAGGCGGGGCTGCTCTCCTACGGCGTCCTCTTCGGCAGCATCCTCATCGTCTCGATCATTAAACCGCTCAACCAGCTGCTGGCAGGGGTGCGGTTGAACTCCTGGTTCCCTCAGGTAGCCACCAGCGACGGCTTCATTACCGCGGCCGGGTCAGGATTCATCTTCAAGCCCTTCACCCACCCCGGCGTGTGGATCCTGTTCAGCGCGGTGGTCGCGGCCATTGTATTACCACGCATCACGCGCTCCGGCACCGCCCATCTGAAAGAATCGCTGACCGCCACCTGGCACTCCGCGCTGCCTGCCAGCCTGGGCACCATCTTCATGATCGGGTTGTCGTCGCTGATGGAGCATACCGGCATGACGCAGTTGATCGCGCAGGGCTTGAGCCTGGCTTTCGGCAGCGTCTACCCGCTGGTGGCGCCGCTGGTCGGTTCGCTGGGCGCTTTCGCCACCGGCAGCAACACCAATTCCAATATCCTCTTCGGCCCGATGCAGAAGGGCGTGGCAGCGCTGCTCGCCATCAGCCCCGTCATCCTGCTGGCCGCGCAGACCACCGGCGGCGCACTGGGCAGCATGATCGCCCCTGCCAAGCTGGCGGTCGGCGGCAGCACCAACACCATGAAAGGCCGCGAGGGCGAGATCCTGCGCCTCACCCTGCCCATCGGCCTGGGCTGCACGCTGCTCATCGGCGCGCTGGCATTGATCCTGTCGGGTTTTGTAAATTAATACCCACCGCCGACCCATAAAAAGGTTATTACCAACCTATTCATAGGTTGGTTCTTATATTTTTTAAGCGTTTTCAAACCACCTAGCAAATAATCAATTCGGTTTGGGGATTGCTTCGTCGGAGAAAGCGCTCCTCGCAATGACATTAATAAATTGACTGTCATTGCGAGCCCCGTGATCTTCGGGGCGCGGCAATCCCCAACCAGGTATGCAATGAAGGAAAAGAACAAGTTAGCATACCTTCAATAGTTTTTGCTTTACTAACTCTATGGACGATGCTTATAGTCTACATCCAGACAAACTGTCACAATACGGTTCTGTACACAGGTGTGACCAGTGACTTATACAACAGGGTTCTCGAGCACAGCTGCCCGCCAGTAGGGTCGGTTCGGTTTTTGAACCCACCAATCCAGTAGTGCATAAAGAACGCCTCCCACAGGCTTTACTGGGTTTTGTTGTACCCGCAGCGCCAGCTTTCAATCCCTTAACAAGACATATTCTCACTTGACATCAACCCATATCATGTTATAAACACGCCTATGTTTATTTTATTTGCTCTGCACCATCATAAGCATACACACGCCAATCCCTTGAAGGGTATCGGGCGCTGTTTTGCTTTTGACGAACAATAAGAGCAGATCGCAAAGTTTTTCTTAAAGCCCTCCCTTCAAAGGAGGGCTTTTTTTATTCCTTAACACCTGGAGGTGCATTGAAGAACAACACGCTAACCTTACCGAAGCAACCAAAGAAACCAACCCAAAGGAGAACTCTGATGAAAAAGAACTTGACCACTGTACTTGTTTTGATCCTCTTGTCTGCATTGCTCTTAAGCGCCTGTCAAACGAATAATGTGGCCGCCCCGGGGTGCCTGGGCTCGGCAGGCAAAGCCCTGGTGGACCTGAACTGCGAGGAGATCACCATCGCCGTTGAAAACGCGTACCTGCCCTTCAACTATATCTCGGCGAAAACCGGCAAACCCGGCGGCTGGGACTATGAGACCTGGGCGGAGATATGCACCCGGCTGAACTGCTCTCCCGTGTTCGTTGAATCCGCCTGGGAAGGGTTGATCCAGACTGTAGCCCAGGGGCAGTATGACGTGGGGGGCGATGGCATCACCATCACCGACGAGCGAATGCAGCAGGTGGATTTCTCGATCGGCTATATCCAGATCAACCAGCGCTTGCTGGTACGCGCCGGGGAGACCCGCTTCAGCAGCATTGAAGACATCGCGGCTGATTCCAGCCTGGTTCTGGGGACGCAGTTGAACACAAGCAATTATGAGACCGCCAAACAGTACATTTCCGAAGAGCGCATTAAGGGTTTTGAGCAATTCCCGTTCGCGGTACAAGCGCTCATCAGCGGAGACGTGGACGCTGTCATCATCGATGAGATCGTTGGTATGGGCTACCAGGGCACCAACGCGGACAAACTGGAGCTGGTGGGACCCACCATCTCGGGAGACGAGCTCGGATTCATCTATCCCAAGGGCAGCGCTTTGAAAGCCTCTGTAGACCTGGCTTTGCAAGCCATGATGGATGACGGGACGCTGGAAAAACTGAACCAGAAGTACTTCGGACCTGATTTCAAGATTACATACGACGACATCCAGTAGGTCAATCGTACGCCCTCCAGGCGGTGCGCAATACCGCCTGGAGAGGAAAGGTGGAAGACAATGGCACAACAGTTCACGCTCGATAATCCGGTTTGGAAGAGAGAAGCCGCGGTCGGCGCAACAAGATTGCGGGACAGGCTGCGGCATTTTCCCTGGTGGCTGGCAGGAATTGGACTGATCGCGCTTTGGACGTTCATCACCATCTCCACCAATGAAAATTTCCGCGAATCCTTCCTGTTTATAAAAGCCGGATTGGGGGTGACGATCACCACGACAATTAGCGCTTTTCTGGTTGCCATGGTGCTGGGCTTGCTGACCGGACTGGGCAGGATATCATCCAGCGTGGTTTTCAAGAACCTGTCGACCCTGTATGTTGAGATCATCCGCGGGGTGCCGATGCTGGTGCTCATCTTCTTCATCGCCTTCGTGGGTGTCCCGGCGGTCACCAGCGGGCTTCAGGCGCTGGGCGCAGTGCTGACCGCCGCGGGGTTAACAGATATCGGAGCGGTGCTTTCTGCATCCAGCAACAGAGAAGTTTCAATGAATATGCGGGCGATCATCGCCCTTTCAATCACCTACGGCGCTTTTCTGGCAGAGATCTTCCGGGCGGGCATCGAGTCCATCGACAAGGGGCAGTTGGAAGCCGCCCGCTCGCAGGGGATGAGTTACACCCAGGCAATGCGTTACATTATTTTGCCCCAGGCCATCAGAAACGTGCTGCCTGCGCTGGGCAACGATTTCATTTCAATTCTGAAGGATTCGTCGCTGGTCTCCATACTGGCGGTGCGTGATATTACCCAGATGGCGCGGCTGCACGCCGGGACAACCTTCATGTTCAAGGAGGCCTACCTTACCCTGGCGGTGCTTTACCTGACCATGACGATACTGCTCTCCTTCGTTATGAAACTGACTGAGAAAAGGATGCATAAAAATGGATAACGGCAGTCTCATGGTGGAGATACGGCATTTAAGCAAGCAGTTCACCGGTGTTGAAGCGGTGCAGGACGTCAGCCTGAGCCTGGAGAGAGGAAAAGTGATGGTCATCATCGGTCCCAGCGGTTCGGGCAAATCCACGCTGCTGCGGTGTGTTAACCAGCTGGAAGTACAGACCTCGGGTGAGATTTATATCGACGGAGAGCGGTTGACCGGCAACCAGAAGAAAATGAACGCCCTGCGCTCCGAGATCGGGATGGTCTTTCAGCACTTCAACCTGTACCCTCACCTGTCCGTTCTTGAGAATATCACCCTGGCACAGCGGATCGTCAAAGACAGGCCAAAGCAGGAAGCCCGTGAAATTGCCATGGCGCAGCTGCACCGGGTTGGCATTGCCGAGAAAGCCGGGGCGTATCCCGCGGAGCTATCCGGAGGTCAGCAGCAGCGGGTGGCAATCGCGCGCGCCCTGGCGATGAATCCGAAGCTTATGCTATTCGATGAACCCACCAGCGCTCTCGACCCGGAGATGATCAAGGAGGTGCTGGATGTCATGCTTGAATTGGCGCGGGCGGGAATCACCATGATCGTTGTAACGCATGAGATGGGTTTTGCGAGGGCCGCGGCTGATGTGGTGGTCTTAATGGACAAGGGGCAGGTGGTGGAGACGGGAATACCGGAGGAATTCTTCCGCAATCCGTTGCAGGAACGCAGCCGGCAATTCCT
>CAYMGO010000115.1:0-2767 GCA_964390015.1 uncultured Anaerolinea sp.
TATATGGAACAAGACAATGTTCTGCTGATGCAACAGGTCAACAAAACCTTTGACAGGGTGGTTGCCCTTAGCGACGTAAATTTTGAACTGAAACCGAGAGAGATTTTGGGGTTGTTGGGGGGCAACGGTGCCGGAAAGACCACCCTGATGAACATCCTGTACGGTCTATACCGCGCAGATTCCGGCAAAATCATTTTAAAAGGTCAACCCGTTACCATCCTTTCCCCAAGAGATGCCATCCGGCAGGGGATCGGTATGGTGCACCAGCATTTTCTGCAGATCAATAATTACACAGTGCTGGAAAACATCATCCTGGGTTCCAGAGTCTCAAGCCCGCTGACCGCAAATTACACCAAAGAAGCGGCGGTGATCAAGGGACTTTGTGAACGTTTTGGCCTTGACATTGACCTTTCTGCGCGTGTAGAAACCCTTCCCATGGGAACACGACAGAAAGTTGAGATTCTTAAAGCGCTGTACCGTGGTGTAAGCATTTTGGTCCTGGACGAACCAACCACCAACCTTATCCCACAGGAAGTTGATTCGCTCTTTGAAACCCTGAAGATCATGGTGCGCGAAGGGTTGAGCATCGTATTCATCACCCACAAACTGCGCGAAGTGCTCTCAATCTGCGATCGCATTACCGTGCTGCGTGAAGGCAAAAATGTCATCAGTCTCACGCGTAAAGACGCCAGCGATGAGATGCTGGTGCGCGCCATGGTGGGTGACAAGATGGACCTCGACAAGAGCATCATGTTCACCTCACGCGAAGGAACGGAAGCCGTTTCAACCAGCCATGATGTGCTGGCAATTGAAGGCGTATCGTTGATGAACCAGCAGAAGATCCAGGAATTGACCGATATCTCCTTCAGCATCGGCTCCGGTGAGATATTCGGTGTGGCAGGTGTTGCGGGGAATGGTCAACGTGAATTGGCGGAAGTCGTTATGGGGATTCAGCCTGTCACGACCGGTAAGATCACCTTCACCGACAATGAAATCACTGCTCTCAACACAAAAGACAGGATCGCTGAAGGATTTGTTTATATCCCCGAGGATCGCCTTGCGGATGGATTCCTGAACAAAGCCAGCGTTGCCCATAATCTTATCCTGGGTTATCACAACCTCGAACCTTACAGCAAGAAAGGCATCATCAATTGGAAGAACGTCAATGAAAGCTCCAAGAAAATGATCGCCGAATACAACATCAAGACAACAGGACCGGATGAGATCGGCGGCAACCTTTCAGGCGGCAACATTCAACGCGTGATGATTGCCAGGGCTTTCTCGCAGCCTTCAAAGTTGATTGTTGCTCACAACCCCACACGCGGGTTGGACATCCCCTCGATGGATTTCGTATACCAGAAGCTCCTGGAGCACGCCACGACCGGCGCGGCTACACTGCTGCTTTCTGAAGACCTTGATGAACTCCTTCTTATCTGCAACCGCATCGCCGTGATGTACCGCGGCAAGGTGGTGGGAGTTTTACCGCGTGAAAAATTTGAGAAGTACGAGATCGGCCGCCTGATGAGCGGTTACGAACTGGAAAGTAAATAAAGGAGAGAAAAACTAATGACACAATTAAGAAAATTCTTTCCTTACCTGATCGCTGTGCTGGCGGCTTTTGTCGTCGTCGGAATACTGCTGTGGGCTTTGGGTTTCAACCCATTGAAAGCCTATCAGACTATCCTCTTCACCTCCTTCCGCACCCCCAACGGGTTCATTCAAACCCTGTTGAAATGGATTCCACTGACGCTCACCGCGCTCGCATTTACCGTTCCATTGTCCTCAGGTAAGTTCAATATCGGTGCTGAAGGACAGATGCTGGTAGGCGCTATTGGCGCTGCTGCAGTCGGAATCCTCTTCAAAGACCTGCCCCCCGCTGTGCTGCTCCCGCTGGTGATCCTCGCGGGCATGCTGGCCGGCGCTTTCTGGGGCTTGATCGCGGCCTGGCTGCTATACCAGTTCAATATCAACGAGATCCTCTCCACAGTGCTCCTGAACTTCATCTCCTTCGCGCTGGTCGATTTTGTGGCAACCGGACCCTGGCGCGACCCGGCAGCCGGTCACCCTACAACTGTGGCCATCGGAGAGGGAGGCTTTTTGCCCATGCTGGTGAAAAATCCGCCTCTGCATTCCGGTGTGATCCTGGCAGTTATCGTTGCCGTCGCGGTTTATTACTTTACCAGTAAAACCACCTCCGGCTACGAGCTTCTGGTAACCGGCGCTAACCCGCGGGCTTCAAAAGTGCACGGCATCAACATCCGCAAGATGTTCCTCTTCTCGCTGGTCATAGGCGCGGCTGTTGCCGGCCTGGCGGGCGTGATCGAAGTTGCCGGCACTCACCACCGTCTCATTGAGGGGCTGCACTCCAACTTCCCGACGCTTGGCCTGATCATCGGGCTAATGGCGCGCGGCAAGAACCAGGCGGTTCCCTTCGTGGCCTTCTTCATCTCCATCCTTGAGGTGGGTGGAAGCGCCATGCAGCGCACCATCATGGTGCCGGTTCAGATCGTGCTGATTGCTGAAGCGCTGATCCTGATCTTTATACTTCTATCTGATATCATCAAAAGGAGGCAGAAATGAGCGGTCTTGAATCTACCATCACTGACTTCCTCAAACTTACTTTCCTCTCCATGGTACCTTTTGTTCTTGCAAGCCAGGGTACCATGCTCGGTGGGCGCACCGGTGTGTTCAACGTGGCACAGGAAGGCATCATGCTCGTTGGGGCTGCCGTCGGGTTCCTGGTGAGCTACATCACCGGCAGCAACCT
>CAYMGO010000115.1:2867-4434 GCA_964390015.1 uncultured Anaerolinea sp.
ATCATCGGCCCGGTGCTCTTTAAACAGAACATCCTGGTCTATTTCTCGATCCTGCTCTCGGTGTTCCTGTGGTATCTTCTTTACCGCACGAACATGGGGCTGCGCATGCGCTCGGTTGGAGAGAACCCCAAAGCCTCCGATGCGCTGGGAATTAATGTCGTCACCAATCGCTACATTACTTCGATCATTGGCGGTATGCTGATCGGCCTGGCGGGTGCTTACCTGCCCATGGTGTACACTGGCACGTTCACTGACCTGATGACCAAGGGTCGCGGATGGATCGCCATTGCCCTCACCTTCTTTGGCGGGTGGAGCCCACTGCCCATCCTCTTCGGTTCGCTGTTCTTCGCGGCCATCGAGGTGCTGTCGTTCCGCTTCCAGGTTGGCGGCTCGTTCATCCCCTACCAGTTCCTTTCGATGCTGCCATATGTAGCTACCATCGTCGTGATGATCTTCACCTTCGGCAAGTCGCGCGTTCCGGCGTTCCTGGGCCAAAACTACGACCGCGAGCGGCGCACGCTATAACGGTGTTTTAAACCCAAAACAGGGAAATCAATTGATTTCCCTGTTTGTTTTTAATTAATCCCTATAATCCCTTGATGATTTCCTCGCGTTTAGTGTGATACTCATCGCTGGTGATCAGGCGCTCTTCGTAAAGGCGCTCCAGTTCTCTCAGTCGGCTTTCTGCGCTGTTCATTTCCACCGGCTTGAGGTCAAGGGTGCTCAACTGGATGCGCGTTGGCTTTAATGGGTCATACTCCACCACAGCTTCAATTCCCGGCTGCACCAGCGCAGCGTTCAGCCGCGAGACCAGCGTTTTCACCTCCGCCTGGAAAGGGTTGCCGCTTTTCGGTATCACCTCTACCACCAGCCTTACCTGCGGGTTATCGTTGACCGAGACGCCTGTGTCGTGCACCTCCAGCACCCTGGCGGGGGCCGTGACGCCGTTCTTTATTTTTCTGGGTGAAATGGTACGGAAGACGCTCCACATTACGATAGCGGTGATCACCAGTACCGCCGGTATGGCGATGATGCCAGGCGCCTCTTCGCTCTGAAACAATTCCCGCAGGCTCCTGCCGGAGAGTTCGATCCGGTCAGGTCCCATGAAAATAAAGAACGCTGCTAGGAGGATGCCAGCAAGCGAGATCAAACCACTGAGGAAGATGATGGGACGGAGATTTTTCACGCGTACCTCCCGAGCTGGTGTGATATCAGGATGCTGGCAGCGATGATGAAAAGTATATGTAAAAGATTATAACATCTGGGGATTACCCGTTTCAGGCTCCCGGAAATATCAGACCCTGTTAAAGGCATGAAAACACACAGAGATAAGTATGAATAGTATGAATGTACAGCAGGATCTGGTTAGAAGAAAAAAGTCTCTTGGCAACGACCTGCTCTCCCGGGGAGTCGCCCCCTTGTAGATACCATCGGCATAGTCAGGCTAACCGTAAAGGTTATGAGTTTTTCAGAATCTATGGAATGAGAAATTAAATCAAAAAAACCATGTTGAAAACATGGCATTTGGTAAATAAAAGAAAAAAGTCTCTTGGCAACGACCTACTCT
>CAYMGO010000116.1:0-3001 GCA_964390015.1 uncultured Anaerolinea sp.
GAGGATCTTACTTCAAGCAGTTCGCCAATCGGATGCAGTAAAAGCACATACAACAACCATTTCTCAATAATCGATCCTCAAATCTAAGTAAACCTAAAGCATCTGGTTATCGTTCGATCACCCGCTGAACGCTTGATGTGCGTGGTGCAAATGGTTGCGTGCCTAAAAGGAGAAAAACATGACAGCCATCGCAGGTATCCAGTACCCGGGCTCAAATGAGATCGTCAGTTCCATGCTGAACAAAATGACCCATAGAGGTAATTCCTGGCGCCACATCGTTAACCATAACAATGTATTCCTCGGTGCTTCAGGCAGCAGAGCGCAAAAGAAAGCCGCCGCCATGCTAATTCAGGAACATGTAGCCCAGGAGATGATCAATACCAGCCATTTTGCCCGCGCCAGCGCTGCCGGTGGCACGCTGGAGCTGACCCGGGATTCCCTGGGAATTTCTCCGCTTTACTACGGTCGTACCAGTGACGGTTCCCTGTGTTTTGCATCTGAGGTGAAGGGGTTGCTTGCGGTCACGAAAGATGTACACGAACTACCACCCGGCCATATACTGCGTGGAGGAAAAATTAATTCTCTCCCTGTGAAAGCGAAAAGACACACCAGTTCAAATGGAAAAGCTGATTACATTAAAGCGTTACGCCAGGGTCTCGAAAAAGCCATTTTCAATCGCATTGGTGATGGAAATGTCGGCTCGTGGTTATCCGGCGGCATTGACTCAACCGCAATCGCTGCGTTGGTCAGGCCGCAAGTACGTGAACTTCACTCGTTTGTGGCCGGTTTCCCGGGTTCTCCAGATATCCACTTCGCTGAAATCGCCGCCAGGCACATAGGTACCACACACCACAAGCTCGAGGTAACACCGGAAGAGATCATCAAGACGCTGCCGCAGGTCATCTACCACCTGGAAAGCTTCGATGCGCTCCTGATCCGGTCAACCATTCTGAATTTCAAGGTAGCGAAAATGACCGCCGATTACGTGCCGTCGGTTTTCTCTGGAGAAGGCGCGGATGAACTATTCGGTGGTTACGAGTACCTGCAAACTATCCCTGAAGAAAATTTGCAGTACGAACTTAACGACATCCTTGGCCGGCTCCACAACACAGCCCTGCAGCGTGTTGACCGCTCAGCATCTGCCCATGGTATCGTCGCATACGTCAGTTTCCTCGACCAGGAAGTGGTGGATCTGGCGTCACAAATTCCGGTGGAATACAAGATCCGGGGAGGGGTTGGAAAATGGATACTGCGCAAAGCAGTAGAAGATCTACTGCCTGGAGAACTGGTAATGCGAAAGAAGGCGAAATTCTGGCAGGGGGCAGGCGTACAGGATTACATTGCCAACCATGCCGAGAATACGATCAGCTTACGTGATTTCAATTCTGAACGAATCCTGCCCGGCGGGCAGCGCTTGAATTCAAAAGAGGAGCTGTTGTATTATCGCATTTTTAAAGACCTGTTTGGTGAATTTGAAGACCTCTCATGGATGGGAAGAACGCGAAAGACCAGGTTCGACCGCTAAATTAGCTGACCTCTGGTATTTGATATCCGCGAGTACATGCATGACAATAAATGCTATTAGGGTTTTATCAAAATAAGTTTTACCATTTACAGGTAGAATTACATCATTATCTAACTCCGGTAAATGTATGAGCGTATTGTCTTCATTCCGCAAGATCGTTAAGCCGCTTACCGCGGAGGAGCGCAGGGAGATCCTGATCGAGATCAGGCAGACTTCCTCGCCAGGTTTCGACTTCTTCCTGCTGGTGGTGCTATCTTGCGCCATCGCCACCTCAGGACTGGTGACCAATTCTGCCGCGGTCATCATAGGGGCAATGCTTGTAGCACCCTTGATGTCTCCCATCATTGGCATCGGGCTGGCATCGGTGGTTGGCGATGAGAAGTTACTGCGCACAGCTTTGATCACGCTCTTTCTTGGCGCGTTGCTGGCCGTGCTGCTCTCCTTCGCCATGACGCTGATCAACCGCTTCCTGCCCTTTATTTCTCTGCAGGAACTGCCTGGCGAGGTGCTCGCCCGCACCCGCCCCACTCCGATCGACCTGATCATCGCGCTTTCCGGCGGGTTGGCAGCCGCCTATGCCATGACGCGCGAAAACCTTTCCGCTGCGCTGCCGGGTGTGGCCATTGCCACGGCATTGATGCCACCCCTGTGCACCATCGGCATTGGGCTGGCCCTCATGCGCTGGGATGTTGCCGGTGGAGCTGCGCTTCTTTTTCTCACCAACGCCATCACCATCGCCTTCGCGGCTGCCATTGTTCTCTTCGCTCGCGGTTTTTCCACCGGTCGGCGCAAGAAAGACCAGGCGATACCACGCAGCCTGTGGGTATCCGCCGCACTAGTTGTCATCCTTCTCATCCCGCTTACTTACTACAGCTACAGGTTTTTCCGCGATGCCTCGAACAACCGCCGCATCAACGAAGTGGTGACCTCCGAAACTAAAAAACTTTACGCCGCAGAAGTTGTCGAATTGGATGTCACCCACCTCGAAAATGGGCTGGATATGATGCTCACAATGCGCACTAACAACATGCTGGACTACGAAGAAACGATTGCACTGCAAAAAGCCATCGTGGATGGACTGAACCAACCGGTGACATTGAAAGTCAACCAGATCTTTGTTGAACAACTTGACCCGATGGTTCCGCCCACCCCTACGGTGACACCCTCCTCAACCGCCACGGCCACGCCTGGACCGACTCCCACAAACACACCGCTGCCAACTGCCACGGCCACCGCCACGGCCACCGCCACCAGCACCCCATCAGGCGCGGAGGTGTGGTTGCGTGAACCGCCGGGACTGGAAATGTACCAGCAGCCAGGCGGGCCAGTGATCGGCGCATTGGAAGAAAAACAACCCATTACAGTGCTGTATGGGAAGGAAGTCTATGAAGGACTCATCTGGATGGAAGTGATGGATTCAGAAGGACGCATCGGTTGGATCCCCGAGATCTACCTGGTACGCGAGACACCGACGGC
>CAYMGO010000116.1:3101-4316 GCA_964390015.1 uncultured Anaerolinea sp.
AACATTTTCCAGTTCCGGCACCCAGCGGCGCACATAATCCCCATCCGGATCGAACTTCTTGCCCTGCAGGATGGGATTGAAAATGCGGAAGTAAGGAGCGGCGTCAGTGCCGGTGCCAGCCGTCCACTGCCAGCCACCATTATTGGCTGCGGGGTCACCATCCACCAGTTGGCGCATGAACCAGCGTTCACCCTCCTGCCAGTTGATGAGCAGGTCCTTGACCAGGAATGACGCTGAGATCATACGTGCGCGGTTGTGCATCCAACCTGTCGCCGCCAACTGGCGCATCGCCGCATCCACCACCGGGTAACCGGTACGCCCCTGCTGCCAGTCAAGCAGCTGCTGCGCGCTCCCGCTCCAGCGTATGTTCCGCAACCCCGGGTTGAAGGCCATGCTGAGCACATGCGGGAAGTTGTAAAGGATGGATTGATAGAACTCGCGCCAGATTAACTCGTTGAGCCACACCTCAGCGCCCTTACGGTAGCGTGGCTCACCCTCATTGATCACCTGAAGTACCGCAGCCGCGGCGCTGCGCCCGGATAAGAGACCAAAGCGCAGATAAGGTGAGAGCGCTGAGGTACCTTCCAGGTCCATGCGGTTGCGGGCATCCGGGTAATCCCCCACCGGCTCATCGAGGAAAGCATCAAGCCTGTGCTGCGCCTCCCTTTCTGAAGCCGGGAAACCTGGCGGGGCATCTGCCAGCGGAAGATCGAGCGATGGTAGCACTGGCAGCTGCGGCAGGCTGGCAGGTGCGGGAAGCACCTGGCTACTAAAAGGCAGCGCCTTCCACGCCCGGCTGAAGGGTGTGAACACCGTGTAGGGTTTGCCATCCGCGCGGGTGACGGCCGCTGGCGGGTGAACTCCCAATCCATGTACCAGGCGCAGGCTCACCTGCCGGGCTACCGCGGCGTCGCGCTGCACAGCATAGGGAGAGAAATCCTCCTCGGCGAAGACGAACGCTGCTGAGATCTCAGCTGCCAGTTTGGGGATCTCAACAACAGGGTCGCCACGGCGCACCACCAGCCCAGAACCCAGGCGCCTCAGGTCATCTTCGAGAGACCTGAGCGCGCTAAAGAGGAAGGCCTGGCGTTTGGGTGCCGGTTTTTCCAGCAGGGAATCATCCAGGATGAATACCGGTACGACCCCGCCGCCCTCTGTCAGCGCTGAAGTGAGCGCGGGGTTATCGCGCAAGCGCAGGTCACGTCTGATCCACCA
>CAYMGO010000117.1:0-4251 GCA_964390015.1 uncultured Anaerolinea sp.
TCCTTCAGCCAGTAGTAGAAATTATCCTTCTGAGAGATAGGCGGCAGGTTGCCTATGCCTTCCTCCAGGACCGGTTCAAGCGACGGGTCGATGAGTTCGACCAACGGACCGGTTTCCAGGCTGAACTCGGGCAGGGGAGCAATTTCCAGTTCAGGGATGGCGTAACCCGGGATGATGTGAGGATTAGTAACCTCGTCGGGCGGGTTGGGGGTGTAGACGGGCTCATCTGCAGGGATCACCGCCGCCGGGTCGGTGATGCCCGGGTTGGCGGCTTGCAGCGTCTCGAGCGAGACCGCAAGCGTTTCAGCGAGCCCCGCCAGGGTCTGCCCGGGCTGCGGCTCAAAAGGCGTGAGGCTGGCAGCGGCTTCAGACGCGTTGAGCACCACCGGTTGAGAGATTCCCGTGTAGCCGCTGCTATCGGTAGCGTGGGCGATGAGGATGAACCGACCGGTGGCGCCGGGCTGCCAGTGCCAGGTATCTGTGTATGTGTTGGATGGGGTTTCAGGCGGCAGGGTGCGTGTTTCAAACAGCGTGTTGTTAATGTAGAGCTCAACCGTTTGGATGGGATGGTTGCTGTCAACCTTTAATCCCAGGGGAATATGGGAATTTAACGGAAACTCCGCGTTTCCGGCTGGCGCGTAAAGCCCCACGCGAACGGCGTGTGACCCCGGTTCGATCTGGTTTGCGATGCTGGGGGCGCGATAATAGAAAACGAGGAAAAGGATGATCTCCGTCAGCAGGAGAAGACCGAAAATTGCCAGGATAATGACGAGCGGTTTACGCTTCATATTCTCCTCCCACGCTGATTAAACCTAAATACCATCATACTGCGATTAATTTTGAATATCAATCACGAGTTTTGTCGTATCAGCCCGTGCACCCAAATGGCTTAACTGAAAAGAAAATTTCCAGATATTTTCATTTAATTGTTTTAAATCATAATAAATCTGCTATACTGATATTTGATCTTCAGCTGGTTGCCCCCCTCAACCAGTTGAAGGTCATTTATTTCCATTTCTTATCATTTATTAATATTCCTCATAAATATTTTTAATTTACGCCTTCTATAAATAGCGTGAAACATACTCAACCTAAAAGGAGGCAGAAATGAGCAATTCAGATTTTCCAATCAAGCGCCCCGCCAGGGGTAACCGGCTCGCCCTCAGGCCTCTTGTTAGCCGCGAGGGAGAGACCCCCATGCTGGCCATCCAGAACGAGATGAACCGGCTGTTTGACCAGTTCTTCACCGACGCGTTCCCGCTGCCGACCCGCCTGGTGGCACAGCAGACCGCGGACTTCCTCCCGCGGCTGGACATCAGCGAGAGCGAGACCGAGTTCAAGGTGAGCGCTGAACTTCCCGGCATGGAGGAGAAGGATATCCAGATCAGGCTGGAGAAAGATGTGCTGCTGCTGAGCGGTGAAAAGAAAAGCGAGGTCGAGGAAAAAGACAAGACCTACCACCGCGTGGAACGCACTTACGGCGCTTTCGAGCGCGTCATCCCCTTTAACACCCAGCTGGATGAAGAGAAGGTGAGCGCGGTGTTCAAGAACGGCGTGCTGACGGTGACCCTGCCAAAGGCGAAGGAAGCCATCAGGACGAGCCGCAGCATCGAGATCAAGAAAGGTTGAGAACAGCCCGTCAATGGTACAATCCTCCCGGGAAACACCCCGGGAGGATTTGCTTATGGTGAAGAGAGAAGACCGCGCACGCATGGAGGTCAACCGCAGTTACTGGGATGAGGTGGTGCCCGTGCACGCCGGCGCTGAGCTGTACAACATGGTGGGGTTCAAGGCAGGCGGCACATCGCTGGATGAACTGGAGCGCGGTGAGGTGGGTGATGTGGCGGGTAAATCGCTGCTGCACCTGCAGTGCCACTTCGGCATGGACACGCTCTCTTGGGCGCGGTTGGGGGCGCGGGTGACAGGCATGGATTACTCGCCGGAGGGGATCGCCAAAGCGCGCGAGCTGGCGGCGGAGTGCGGGCTTGAGGCGCGCTTCATCTGCTGCAACCTTTACGACCTGCCGCAGCACCTTGAGGGGCAGTTCGACATCGTCTTCACCTCCTACGGCGTGCTGTGCTGGCTGCCCGACCTGCGCGAGTGGGCGCGCATCGCCGCGTCTTACGTCAAACCCGGCGGTTTCTTCTACATCGCCGAGTTTCACCCGTTCTCGTACGTGTTCGATGATGAAGCCGACCACCTGCGCTACCGCTACCCTTACTTCGCGCAGGAGGCGACGCGTTTTGAGTTCGACGGCACCTACGCGGACAAAGAGGCAAAGCTGGCGCATCACGAGGATTACGAGTGGAATTACCCGCTGGGCGAGGTGGTGAGCGCGCTCATCGATGCCGGGTTGCGCATCGAATTCCTGCATGAACACGCGTTCACCGTGTATGAGCAGCTGCCGTTCCTCGAAAAAGTTGAGCGCGCGCGCTGGCGCTTTCCAGGCGGCGAGGAACCCATCCCGCTGATGTTTTCGTTGCGGGCGGGCAAACCGTTGGAATAGTTGGTCGATCAGGGGGAAATATGTTCGAGCTCTGCGGGGGTGTAAACCCGCCACTGGCAGGCGTCGTCACGGCCGCAGGCATCCAGCAGCAGCAGGGATTGACCACCGCGCAGCAGCACAGTCGGAGAATCGCCGAGTTTGATGAGTTCGCGCTCGAGCGGGTTGCGCCCGCGGAAGTTCTCAATGCGGTCGATAGCGCATATGTTGAGCAGCGCCGGCATGGTAAGCGTGCCCTTCACACCATCCAACCCCGGCAGCCAGATGAAGTGCCCGTCGTTACCGGAAGAACGCAGACCCAGCGCGGCCAGCGCGCCGATGACGCCGCTGCCGTTGCCATGGAAACCAGCCACCGCAATGCCGTGCGAGCGCGCCAGGTCCACCGCCGTACCGCGCTGCAGACGCATGTGTTTAGCCTGCTGCCCCCAGGTATCAATGGCGGAGCTGAGGTTGCTCCACGCGGCCAGCGCGAAGCCGGGATCTGAGGCAGGGGCGCTTTGACGGAGGATGAACTCGCGGCAGGTCAGCTCTAGGTCACGGCGGGCATCAGCACCAGCTTCCACCAGCAGGCAGATGGCTGAGTTATCGGTGGTGCAGGGGAGGTCAGTGTGGCGCAGCAGCTGGTGGCGGGTGACGGCGAGCATATACCCGAAGCGGCGTTCCTGGATGGTGTGTCCAAGGCGGATGGCGAGCGCTCCGGTATCTGCATTGCCCACGCCGCTGGCGCTATCGGTATCGTCAATGCCGATCAGGAAGAACAAGGAACACCTCCCGGTGTCAGGCGCGTTGAAAGACACCCCGATGTAAATTTCCCCTCGGTTCCCCTGGTCAGGTGGTGCATTTGGCTTCCTCCTGGGACGGGATAATGATAGCGGATAGCAGCGGTTATGTCAAATGGATTGGGGGGGGTGACACGGAATTAGCCAACCACAGATAGCACAGATGGCACGTAAAAAGACCTGAACATGGTTGGTGGGGATGCGGGAGGTAAAGGGTATGGGGGTCGTTAAACAACCAAAACCACCCATGGACCAAGCACAGATTCAGGGCAGGCGAAACGCGCGTAGTGCATAAGGAAGAGCTCAGCATCGCGGTATTTGCATACCTAAGATGCTCGAGCGAAGAGATGAGTACGAACAAAGCGAGAGGTACGCTGAGCCCCCACGATTATCTAATTTCGATTCTCCACTCTCGGATTGGCGAAAGCAATTCGCCCCTACCACATCACCCGGGCGGGTGAACGCCATGCGCGCCTGCTTAAGCGGTCATGCCCTGATTTTCTCTTAACATTTCCGATTTTCCCTATTGATTTTTTTTTTACATAGTGCTAATATATTGTGTGGTGTATTTGCATCAGTTCTCTTTTTTTTTAATTCCACAATCGAATAGTTTCATCCCAATCGGAGGGTACCATGGCTAAACTCATCAGACTCGTATCGCTGGCTATTGTCCTGGCAGCGCTGTTCGTCTTTTTCACGACGGGCAGCGTTTTTGCGGATGACGGCAGCACACCGCCGCCTGCAGCTGAAGAAACCGCGATCCCTGAACCCGCGGCAGAAGAACCGGCTGCGCCGCAGGAAGCATCACCAGCGGAGGAAATCCCCGCTGAGGGTACCGAGGCACCACCGGTTGAAGAGATTCCCTTAGTGGAAGAGACGCCGCTGGTTGAGGGAACACCGCCGGTTGAAGAACCCCCCGTGGTTGTGGAGGAAGTTCCGCTGACCCCGCCGGCAGAAGAAGCGCCTGCG
>CAYMGO010000118.1:0-4249 GCA_964390015.1 uncultured Anaerolinea sp.
ACGGCGGCCAGCGCATGGTGGGTGAGGAACGTGTGCCGCGCGGCACGATCGATTAAGAAACACGCTGTTGTTAAATTAGAGTGTGAGCATCCACTCAAGTTAAGCAACGGTAATAAGGTTCAAACGGGATCTACTAACGTGTATCCCGCATTATGATTTACAAGGAGGCATGAAATGGGAAAGCGCAAGACATCAGATGTGAGCCGAAGGGATTTCTTGAAAGGCTCGCTTGTTGTTGGTTCAGGTCTTGTGGTGGGAATCGCTGGTTGTACCCCAAAGGTCGTAGATTCCGAACCTCAAACCGGAGCCGCAGCACCAGAAGTGAATGCAGGAGAGGAAGTCTCAAACACTCAGGCTGCGAAGTACTCCTTTGAAACTCCTCCTGAACCGATTGCTGAAAGTGATATTGCTACCAAGAAGGCAGCTGATGTTGTAGTACTTGGGGCAGGTATTGCCGGGTTGTGTGCAGCCTATGCCGCCGCAGAAACTGGTGCAAGTGTTGTCGTATTGGAAAAACGCGAGACTTTCACTTTCCATGGAATGGATAATGGCGTCATCGGTGACCGTTTGCACTTAAAGGAAGGTAATAATCCTGCGGCGGATGAGGTCATGGCAGATATCATGCGTTTTGGAGGGTATCGCAACAATCCACGCCTGGTGGCACTGTGGGCAAAGGAAAGCGGTAGGGTTATGGACCGTTTACTTGACATGGCTGATGAAGCCGGGTTTGGCTACGTGGTGGATACTGAAACTAAAGAACATTATCCATACAAAGAACATACCACTTCCATTCAATTTACTCCCGCACGCCAGGGAACGCTTCTCCCACTGCTGGAAACCAATGTTAAGGCATTAGGTGTGGAGATCATGTATGAAACACCAGCAGTGCAACTTCTCCGCCCCGGTAATACCGGCAGGGTTACTGGTGTGATTGCCAAGGGTAAGGATGGTTACGTCCAGATCGATGCAACAAAAGGTGTGATCGTTTGTACGGGTGGTTATACCAACAACCCGGAAATGATTGAAAAATTTGCACCCCGCGCAGCCAAAGTTGTCAATCATCAATATGCTGAAGGCAGCGATACCGGTGACGGAATCCTGATGGGAATGTGGGTTGGTGGTCAGATGCAACCAGATTCTTGCCCGATGCTGTGGGACGGACACACACCCGGTGTTGGCGGTATGCACATGACCCTGGCACGACAGCCGTGGTTATATGTAAATACACTTGGAGAGCGTTATGGTAACGAAGACGCTCCTTTTGGATACACCTCCAACCTGGATATCCGCCAGCCAGGCAGTATCAAGTTTGCTGTTTGGGATGGAAAATGGCAGGATGAAGTGATGGCTTTGGAAGGAAAAGTCTGTGAAGCCATGCATCCACCTTTCTGGAATGAGAATAGTTACCAGGAATACAAAGACAAGGGTGTCATTGTTGAGGC
The DNA here is from genome assembly GCA_964390015.1 of uncultured Anaerolinea sp. Classification (GTDB taxonomy): domain Bacteria; phylum Chloroflexota; class Anaerolineae; order Anaerolineales; family Anaerolineaceae; genus UBA6107. The sequence continues at coordinate 1,443 of CAYMGO010000118.1, forward strand.
CCAGACACTGGAAGAACTTGCCGATCTTATGGGTGTACCCAGAGAGACCTTCCTGGGTACGGTTGCCCGTTATAATGAACTCTATGAAAAGGGTTATGACGAAGATTTTGGCAAGGACCCCAAAAAATTGACATCCATCGTAAAAGCTCCTTTTGGTGCTGCCAAAGTGGGAACTGGAATATTAGTGACCTGTGATGGGTTGCGTGTCAACACCGATCTTCAGGTCATCGATGCTGAAGAAAAACCCATTGAGGGACTTTACGCTGCAGGTAACGCTTCGGGTGATTTCTTCGCTCTGGATTACCCCATTGTTGCGCATGGACTAAGCCATGGCCGGGCACTTACTTTTGGCTGGTTGGCGGGTGAAGCGGCAACGAAAGGTTAATAGGTTCCTAAACATCAATACACAGGACTGCGCTACACGGCGCAGTCCTGGACTATAGAAAAATAATCCCCGCGCGGGGATTATTTTTAGATTGAATATCTAGCTCTCCGGAGATGGCTTGGGAACCTCAATGGTGATGGGGGGTTCGTTTTTGAGGTCTTCATCCACCTTTTTGAGCGGCTCCTCCACCTCTTTGATGAAATCCACCATTGAACTGGTCACCGAGCTGTGCATCTCTTTCGTTTCCCGGTTCAGGTCCTTGAGTGTTTCATCCAGGTTGGCTTCCTTGGCCAGGATCTTTGGTATCTCGTTCAGTTCGCGCCGCGTCGCCCACACCTCCTGCCAGTACGGAGATTTCGTTATCCTGCGAAAGAAAGCGCCTACTTCCCTGGCAGTTTTGACCATGTTACCGGGGCCAAGGATGATCAGCGCCAGGATAACGATGAGAACGATCTCGGCCAACCCGAGGTTAAAGAACTTCATTGAACCTAATCTCTTGCTCGTGACTTATCTGGCTGAATTGGTGCAGGCTCATTCCTGCGCGCTATCGTCTTTTTTCTCTTCTTTTTCATCACCCTTCAGACCCTTGCGAAAAGAACGGATGGCGCCGCCGATTTCGCCGCCAATCCTACCGATCTTGCCGACCCCAAAGAGAAGGACGACGATCACAAGGATGATGATAAGTTCAGGTGCTCCGAGTTTGAATGGCATTTTTAACTCCTTATCTTTCGATTATTGTACTATCTTTTAAAGCCGCTATTCAGCAGCAGGTCCTTCAACCGGTTGTTCACCATCACCCTGCTGAGCTTTCCGGCGGCTGCGCCCGGCGATGACCGCGAAGAGGATGCTGATGAGATACAGCGTGAAGAGCGGAAGCATCATCAGCGCCATGTTCACGGGGTCAGGTGTGGGTGTGATGAGGGCAGACATGATGGCGATGACCACGATGGCGATGCGCCATTGCTTTGCCAGCTGCTTTGCTGTGATGATTCCAATGCGTGCAAGCAGGAAGACAATTAGCGGCAGTTCAAAGGCCAGTCCTACCCAGAAGACCAGGTTCAACACAAAGCCGAAATAAGTGCTGGGACGGGGCGCCGTGGTGATGCCCATGAAATTGAGTAGAAAGGGTAGCGCCGTGGGCAGCATGAAGAAATAGGCGAACAGCACCCCGGCCGCGAAAAAGAGCGTCGCCAGCGGGATCATGAACCATACCCACTTGCGCTCGCTCGTGTTCAACCCCGGCATGATGAACGCGAATATCTCGTACACGATGATTGGCAACGCCAGCACCACGCCTGCGAGCAGCGATATCTTCATGAACGCAGTCACGTTCTCGGTGACATCGATGGATTCCATGGCTGAGAGCCCGCCAATCGGGCCGGCCAGGATCTCTGCCAGCTGCTGGCTGAATGCAAAACCAACCATCGTGGTCACTACCAGGGCGATCACACTGATGAGCAGACGCTTGCGCAGCTCATTCACGTGTCCCAACAGGCTTAATTCATTTGTGTCCTGTTTCATTTGCATTCTCGATTCGTTCTTTCTTACCGGGCAGTAATTGTAACAGGCAGGAGTGAGACGAACAAGGACAAAGCTCCGCTTTTCAGTGTGTTACTTGGCGGTATGTGCTCCACCACAACCCTTTATCACGGAAGGTCTGCTCATACTCCCGTGGATTTTATTATTGCAATATATCCAGGGTGATGGTTTTTATCGCGGAAGGGGGATCTGATCGCTGCATGCGTTCGATGATCCTGCGCGCGCAACCGGCAGGGTTCAGCAGGGAGGTATCCACTTCCACATCATATTTCATATGAGCATGAACCAACGGGTACTGCGCGGCAGCCTGACCAGGGGTGCGGTCTCGCCTGGAGCGTTCACGTTCCTTCAGAACTTCAAGTGGGCAATGAACCCCGACCAGGTAAACTGGAAAGTTGGATAGCAGGTCGATGCATTCCTGCACCCAGTGTGGATCAACCAGCACATGGTCTGTAATAACATTGTTGCCTGAACCGGCGAGACTGGCGATGGCGTGGTGCATGCCTGAGAAGAGGCGCTTTCCCGCTGCGCCTGCCTCAACGGCCAGCCCGAGCACATCGTCCCACAGCGGGCGTTCCAGGTAGCGTTCCGGCAACATCCAGATGAATTTATCGATCCCGGCTTCAAGGAAAGGTTCGGTCAGCGCGTCCTGCAGTGCCCTGACGATGCTTGTTTTACCGCTGCTTGATGTACCGTTGATAATGATGACCGTGCCGTTTTCCACGTGGATAACTCCTGTTGCGCAATTTGATATTTAATCGTGATAGCGTTTTTCACCAGCTTCGACGCGTACACCCAGGTGATTTTCAGCCGGGGGCAGCGGGCAGGTGGCAAATGATGTGTACGCACACGGCCAGTTCCTGGCCTGGTTAAAATCCAGCAC
>CAYMGO010000119.1:0-4160 GCA_964390015.1 uncultured Anaerolinea sp.
CTCAGCGGTTGGGGAGGAGTTAAATAATGGCTACCTTATCCGCTACCATTCAAAGAGCCCGCCTCTCCGATATCTCACCTGCGCGCAAGCTCGGCACCGGCATCGTTGAAATCCTGATTGCGATCTTCATCTTCTTCGTTTTTGCCAGAACGGTTGTCCCGGATTCAATTACCACCTTCGTAATGACGCCCGGCGGCCTCACAACCGGCCAGATGGGTGACTGGGTGATCCCCTCCCAGCTCACCCTGTGGATACTCGCGGGAGCGAGCCTGGTGATCGGCCTGGTGCAGCTCATCCGCGGATTCGGGCGGACCACGAACCTGATGGTCGGGCTTGTTTTCCTATTCTTTATCTTCAGCTTTCTCACCTGGCAGGCAGCGGGTAAATCCCTGAATCTGGCGGGCATGCTTTCCAGTTCGGTACAGTTGGCTGTTCCCATCACCATGGGCGCGTTCTCAGGCATCCTGTGCGAACGCGCGGGTGTGGTCAACATCGCCATCGAAGGCATGATGCTGATGTCCGCGATGGTCGCCGCGTTAATGGGCAGTATCACCCAAAGCGCCTGGCTCGGATTGTTGTTTGGTGTGCTTTCCGCTGTACTGCTGGCGACCCTTCACGGCGTTTTATCCATCAAGTACAAGATCGATCAGATCATCTCCGGCACGGTGATCAACATGTTTTCCGCAGGCATGACCGCCTTCCTGTCGCAGAAGTTCCTGCAGACCCGCCAGGAGTTGAACAATCCGGCGATGTTCACGCGCGTCGAGATCCCCGGCCTGGCCGATATCCCGCTTTTGGGACCGATCTTCTTTAATACAAATTTCTTTGTCTACCTCATGTTCGCTCTGCTCATCATCCTGCAAGTGGCGCTCTTCGCAACCCGCTGGGGGCTGCGCATGCGCAGCGTGGGTGAGCACCCCAAGGCCGCTGACACCCTGGGAATTAACGTGATCAAGACGCGTTACATGGCAGTACTGCTGGGTGGCATGGTCGCCGGGCTGGCCGGCGCGTTCTTCACCCTGGGTTCGGTCGGTCGTTTCGATGAAGGGATGACCGCCGGCAAAGGGTTTATCGGACTGGCTGCCATGATCTTTGGCAATTACACACCGGTTGGCGCGCTCGGCGCAGGTATCCTCTTTGGTTTCGCCGACTCGCTGGGCTCCAAACTTTCGCTTTTGGGCAGCGCCATCCCCTCCACTTTGATGTCAACCGCGCCGTATGTCATCACCATGGTCGTCCTGGCCGGCTTTGTGGGTAAAGGGCACGTGCCCGCGGCTGATGGGGTTCCGTACACCAAGGAATAATGCTTCGATCAAAACCCTGACCGGCCTTTCAGCGTATATATAGGGAAGGCCGGTTTTGTTATAATCGTCACAGAGAATAGAAAGGTTCATTATGTCAAATATCGTTGTTGACCACATCGCCAAAAGGTTTGGCAATCTTCAGGCCGTCAAAGACGTTTCCTTCGAGGTCAATCCCGGTGAGATCTTCGGTCTGCTTGGACCGAACGGAGCCGGTAAGACCACCTCTATCCGGATCATCCTGGATATCTTCAAAGCAGATTCCGGCACGGTCAGCATTTTAGGTGGACCGATGACCGAGGAGAAGAAGAACCGCATCGGCTACCTGCCCGAAGAACGCGGTCTCTATCAGGATATTCCCATCGAACGCTGCCTGGTCTACCTCGCCACCCTCAAGGGGTTGGAAGAAAAAGAAGCACAAGCACGCATCAGCGATTATCTTGAAAGGTTTGACCTGGCCTCTTCACGTCGCAAGAAGGTGAAGGAACTCAGCAAGGGCATGCAGCAGAAGGCGCAGCTGATCAACACCCTGGTTCATGAGCCCGAGGTGGTGATCATCGATGAACCCTTCACCGCGCTTGACCCGGTGAACACACAGATGGTAAAAGACCTGCTGCGGGAGGAACGCGATCGTGGAAAGACCATCGTGATGTGCACCCACCAGATGCACCAGGTGGAAGAGCTGGCAGACCGCATCGCCCTGATCAATAAGGGAGAAACTGTGCTCTACGGTGGATTGACAGAAATACGGCACCGCTACGCCACTGATGGTGTGCTCATTCGGTCTCTCAGTCCACTACCCCAATCTCTGCCCGGCGTTCAGGAAATCCGCCCTCACAACAGCAGCACCCTGCTCAAGTTCGAGCCGGGGCAGACCCCGCAGGGTATACTGAACATGCTCGTCAGTAAGGGGGTCATACTTGAGCATTTTGAAATTGCCATGCCCACGCTAGACGAGATCTTCATTCAGGTGGTCAATGACGAGGACACCAGGCAATGAACAAGATCTGGTTGATCCTCCGCAACGAATACCTGCGCCACGCCAGGAAAAAAAGTTTCCTGTTCGGCATTCTCAGCATGCCCTTCTTTGTCGGTTTGATCGCCCTGATCGGGGTCGTTTCTGTGTGGCTTGAATACAACAATTTACCAGTGGGTTACCTGGATCCCGCTCAGTTGATCGTAGAGCCGAGCCAGGTTCCAGTTGAGGAAAAAAAGCTCTTCAAACCAGTTGCCGCGGTTCCTTTTGAAAACGAAGAAAGCGCCAAAGCAGCCCTGCAGAGTGGAGAGATCCAGGCATATTTTGTTCTATCAGAGAATTACATGGCTTCAGGTGAAGCGACCATGGTGTCATCAACCGAGACAGGCTCGAATGTTGAAAGCGATTTCGGGGAATTTTTAGCGTACAACCTGGTAAAAGACAAGCCCCCTCAAATCGCTGAGCGCCTCAGTGAAGGCAACAATCTCATTATCCGCTCGCCGGATGGTTCACGCGAAATGGCCATTGACGATTGGATGTCCATCATCATGCCGATCCTGGCTGGTGTTCTGTTCGTTATTGCCGTCAACACCAGTGGCAACTACCTGCTGCAGGCGGTGGTGGAGGAAAAGGAAAACCGTACGATGGAGATCATCGTGACTTCCGTCTCCCCCGGGCAGTTGATGGCAGGTAAGGTGATCGGCAACCTGCTGCTGGGGCTGACGCAGCTGGCTACATGGATCCTGTTTGGTGTTATCGCGATAAAAGTGTTCCCTTCAATCATCCCTATCGAACAAATGCCAAAGATTGACACGTCAAACCTGCTGCTGATCATCGCCACCTTTTTCCCCGCGTTCGTGATGGTGTCTGCTGCAATGGGAGCTGTCGGTGCCACAGCTACCGAAGCACGCGAGGCTCAGCAGATCACCGGCTGGTTCACCATCCCAATCCTCATTCCACTCTGGTTTGCGAATACCATCATGTTGAATCCGAATGGACCAATTTCGGTTGCCATGAGCCTTATTCCAATAACCGCTCCCATCGCGCTGCCAATGCGTGCTGTGTTTACCACGATCCCTGTTTGGCAGATCATCCTGGCGATTTCGCTTCTATACATACTCGCCATCTTTGCCTTGTGGCTTTCCGGCAGGATCTTCCGCCTGGGAATGCTGCGTTATGGTAAACGCGTACGCTTTCGTGAAGCGTTTTCACAAGGAGGAAGTAAATAATGAAAAAGGTTCTCCTTGTACTCAAGAATGAATTCATATCTGTTGTCACCCGTAAATCTTTCCTGTTGACGCTGATCCTGATTCCGTTGACCAGTTTCATTATCCTGTTGGTGATTTCGGGTCTGCAAAAAGGGGGAACGGATACCGCTTCTCTGCTTGAGAACATGTTTGTTCCTGGAACTGAGGAGACACTGGAAGGTTTCATCGACCACAGCGGCCTGATGAGCGAGACCCCACCGGACTTGAACGATTTGCTGACGAGGTACAACTCTGAAACAGAAGCCGAAACCGCTTTAAGTGATGGTTTCATCGGGGCATATTACATCATCCCTGAGAATTTTCTTGTAAGTGGTGATATTTTCTGCATCCGCCCCGATTTTAATCCCATTGGAGGCGCCACCCAATCGGGATCGATCGACGCTCTGGTGGCTTACAATCTCACCAACGGCGACCTCAACCTGGCGGCCAGGATTCAGAACCCGATCAACGCGACTGAGGTTGATCTTTCCAACGAGGTACAGCGCGACAGCAGACACTGGCTCACTTTCTTCCTGCCGTACATCGTCACCTTCCTGTTTTACATCGTGATCGTGACCTCGTCATCCTTGATGTTGAGCAGCGTTACCAACGAGAAACAGAACCGCGTGATGGAAA
>CAYMGO010000120.1:0-4092 GCA_964390015.1 uncultured Anaerolinea sp.
TGCGCTTCTCCACGATGAAATCCGGCGCTCCCACCGCGATGTGCTTGGGGTCGTTTGAAGCCTGTATTCCGTTTGCCATAGATTCGATCAGCAGTTCCAGTGTGCCGCGGTAGGTATACTCCGTCGCCTTCCCCCCGCGTAGGTCGCGTTCGATCTTCTTGATGTACTCTTCGAACCCTTTATCCATCCGTCCCCGCTTTCATTTGGTTGTCTACTTTGATTATTGTATATCAGTTTTACTTACAACCCCTTGACACCTGGTGTATAATAAAATAGTACATTAGTTCTATTTAGAACCTTAACAATTAAATCTGACACTGCGTAGGACATTACAGTTTTCGATTCGTTTTTATTCGTTTTAATAAAACGAATCCAGCAATCGACCGGTCACATCTGGTGCGTTCTTTTCCCCCTGCTAATACGGGGTTGCGTTTTCGTCGCATCGCCCGGCTGAAGTCCCGCTCACGCTTGTGCTTTAGCGCATCTCCCACCCCTGGATCTCAGCCCCATTCACCAGCGCGAACGGCGCGTACAGCTCGCTCCACTTCGCGCCGGGGTAATTGGAGGTGATCTTCACGTCAAACACCGGCAGCCTGCCGGACAGAACGTCTTTATTGTAAGACATAACCTTCCCCGCGGCTGAATAGGGCCCTATGTGAAAACCGCACACCACCGGCACCGCGCCGACAACCGCCGTGTTGACCTCGGGCAGCAGCGCGGGGTCGATCTGCGGCAGGTAAACCAAAACGTGGCGCTGCTTCACCGCGTAATGATCGTAATGGATAAACTCCCCCCCTGTTGAGCGGGTGAACAGCACCCTTGCAGAAGTAAAATTGATGGGAGTTATCATCGAATCACGATCCGGGAACACGTAGATGGTATCACCGGGTATGGTGCCATCCACCAGCATTTCAGACGTGAGTACCTGCAGCACATACGGCGGATATTCGCGCTTTGCCATTGGAACCCTCCTTTTCAGTACACTGACAAACCAAGAGCGATTGACGATCCTTTTTCAATAGTACAACTTACCCTGAATGATTACAATAACCGGGTTTTTCATTGACACAAATCGTGCGCGCAATGTACGGGTGATTGACTCCCTTAACCCGCACCCATTGACGTTTCCTTCAGCAGTTCGTAGATCCAAAAATAGGTGACTGGATCATCAAAAAACACACAAAGAGATTACCGTAAAAAATCGAACCCTTCCTTTCGAACATGGTTAACCAATATAGAGTAAAACAGCTGTCACTTGTGTATAATCAAAGCATAACCTAGGAGGTACCATGTCCACCATCCGCGTCATCACCGATACCGATTCCAGCCTGCCGGCTGAAGTCGCTGCCCGCCATAACATTTACCAGGTGCCCATCACCGTCCAGTTCGATGAAGAGACCTACGAAGCCTGCGTGAACATCAACGACAAACAGCTCTTCGAGAAGATCGACGCCCTCGGTAAACTGCCCACCACCGCCGCCCCCTCCCCCGCCGCCTTCAACAGCGCTTACACCAAAGCCTTTGCCGAAGGCGCTGATTCCATCATCTGCGTCACCGTCGGCAGCAAGATCAGCCGCACGTACGCCTCAGCCATCGAAGCCGCCGCCGAGTTCCCCGGGCGCCTCATTACCGTCGTCGATTCACAGTACCTCTCGCTTGGTCAGGGCTTCATGGCCATTGCCGCCGCTGAAGCGGTAGCCGCCGGTGCCTCCCACGCGGATGCCGCCCGCGCCGCCCTCTCACTGCTCCCCCGCCTGCATCTTTACGGCTCGCTCACTACATTAAAATACCTCGCCATGGGCGGGCGCATCGGTAACATGTCCGCCAAAATGGCCAACCTGTTCGATATCCGCCCCGTCATGACCATGATCGATGGCAAGCTCGGCCTGCTGGAAAAAGTGCGCACCCACCGCGCCGCCATGAACCGCATGGTCCAGCTGCTCGAAAAGTCCGTCGCCGGCAAGCACATCGAGAAGGCCGGCATCGTCCATGTCAACAACTCAGAAGACGCTGCCATCCTCGAATCCCGCCTGCGCGCTGACCTGCCCATGCCCGCCGAGATCCTCGTCGCTGAGTTCACTCCTGGGCTTTCTGTTCACGGCGGCACCGGTCTGGTTGCCGGGCTGCTGGTCACAAAAGAATAACCCGGCTGTACCCGGCAACAAAAAAACCACCGGCTCGCCGGTGGTTGTGTCATTTGAGTGTGTCTTTGTGCTTCGTGCTTCTCAGCCCGCCGCCAGGTCCGCCAGGCGGATGTGCACCGGCTTGCCCTTGATGCGGTAGGAGCGTTTGCTGTTCTTCAGCACTGACTGCACGTGGTTTTCGGCCACGTCCACCAGCGTGTAATTGGTTTGAATGCTGATCTCACCGATGGCTTTGCCGGGGATGCCTGATTCACCGGCGATGGCGCCGACGATATCCCCCGGGCGCAGCCCGCTGCGATTACCCAGGCTCATCCACAGCCGCACCATGCCCGGTTCAACGATCGCGTCACCCTTCGTGCTGGCAGCATTTTGAGCGCCCTTTGCGGCGCGTTTACTGCCGGTATACCGCTCGGTGCCCTGCGTCTTCTCCTCGGCGGCGCTGTTCATCGCCAGCAATTCCTTTACCGGCACCTCCTGGCTGCTCGCGCGCACCAGGCGGATGAGTCCGACCGCGATCTCGTTGATGGTGAAGCCATTCTCGATCATCTTGTCCAGCAGCAGCTTCTCTGCGTGGTTCATTCCTGCCAGCAGCTGCCCGCCCACCTGTTCGATCAGGCGCTCATCGCGCTTCTGCTGCACTTCAGCAGCACCGGGCAGCGGCATTTCGCTCACCACCTGCCGGGTGAACGCCTGGATCTGGTTCATGCGGCTGCGTTCGCGCGGGGTGAGCAGCGTGACGGCGATGCCCTTTTTGCCCGCCCTGCCCGTGCGCCCGATGCGGTGCACGTAATCCTCGGCATCTGCCGGCATGTCATAGTTGAACACGTGCGAAACATCCGTGATGTCCAGTCCCCTGGCGGCAACGTCAGTCGCTACCATCAAGGTAACACTGCCCTTGCGGAAGCGGTTGAGCACCAGCTCGCGGCGTGCCTGGTTCAGGTCGCCGTGCAGCGAGTCCGCCGAGAACCCCCTGCGCAGCAGTTCATCAGCCAGCTCCTGTGCCCTGGCCTTGGTGCGTGTGAAGATGAGTCCGCTCGTTACCTCGTCGGTCTCCAGCAGGCAGCACAAAGCCGTCAGCTTGCTCTCTTCGCGTACCCGGTAAAAGCGCTGTTCGGTCTCAGCCACCGTCACCTGTTTCGGGTTAATGCTGATCTTCACCGCGTCGTTCATATACTTGGCCGCCAGCTTCTGTATCTGTGCCGGCAGAGTGGCTGAAAACAACGCCACCTGGCGTACTTCGGGCAGCTCGTTGAGGATGATCTCTACATCATCGATGAAACCCATTTCAAGCATTTCGTCTGCTTCATCCAGCACCAGCATCTCCACCTGGCTCAAGTCGAGCTTGTCCTGGCGGATAAAATCCAATAGTCTTCCGGGTGTGCCGACCACAATGTCGACTCCCCGCTTGAGCGCCTTGATCTGTATCTCGTAGGATTGCCCGCCATACACCGGCAGCACCTTGATCCCCGTTCCCCTGGCGAGCCCGTCCGTCGCATCCGCCACCTGTTTCGCCAGTTCGCGTGTCGGAGCCAGCACCAGCGCGCGCGGGGTACCCATGCCCCCGTCCAGTCGCTGCAATATCGGCAGCATGAACGCAGCCGTTTTGCCTGTGCCGGTCTGTGATTGGGCCAGTACATCTCTGCCGCCAAGCATCAGCGGGATCGTCTCCACCTGGATCGGTGTTGGCTGGGTATAACCGAGCCGTTCCACCGCCTGCAGGTATTCTTCCTGTAAACCTAATTCAGCAAAACCTTGTATCATTCATTTCCTTTTCGCATAAAAAAATACCCTCCGGAACCGGCTGGGTATTTTGAACCTGGCACGATCTTTCAGCGTTTTTGCAACGCGGCTGATAGTATAACACGAAACCGGAAAATTCGGAGAAATCAGGGTATATTTGCTCCCTATCGCACAAATTCACCCGGCAATTTTCAGCGCTACCGGAAAG
>CAYMGO010000121.1:0-4026 GCA_964390015.1 uncultured Anaerolinea sp.
GCGCTGAAGTGAGCGCGGGGTTATCGCGCAAGCGCAGGTCACGTCTGATCCACCAAATGTTCATAATCGCTGCTTCCTCTTCACATTACATCAATGTTTTCCACCGGTAGCAAGCCCCATGATCTCATCACGGGTGCTAAAGATCTGCACAAGCTTTCCGTCGCGCATCATGAGCACGCGGTCGACAAATTCAACCATACGCAGGTCATGTGTCACCATGATCCCGGCGCGCTTCTGTTCATGGATCAGACCGGCGAAGGTCTCAACCACCTGGTAAGCGCGTTCCGTATCCAGGCTGGCCGTTGGTTCATCCGCCAGTACAAGGCTGGGGTTGTGAATGAGAGCGCGGGCGATGGCCACGCGCTGCTGCTGCCCGCCTGACATCTGCCCGGGAAGGTTGTGCAGGCGCTCACCCAAACCGAGCCGCGCCAGCAACTCCCGCGCGCGCAGCTTGCCGGCTTTATCCAACCGGTCGTTCAAACGCAGCATCAGTTCCACATTCTCCACCGCGCTCAGGTAAGGCACGAGGTTGTTGGCCTGGAAAGTAAAGCCGATCTTTTCGCGCCGCATGTAGACGCGTTCCTTGTCTCCCATCGTCGCCAGGTCAACACCATCCAGTAGGATCTGTCCTTCACTGGGCTGCAGCAGGGCAGCTAATATCGAAAGCATGGTGGTCTTACCTGAACCACTCGGCCCAACAAGTGCAACAAACTCGCCAGCAGACACAGAAAGTGAAACATTATCCACTGCCTGGATAGTTCCGAAATCGGTCTGGTAGGTCTTGGTGACCGCTTTTGTCTCTAACGCATAGGAATTCGAGTTTGTCATCATGATGATAATCCCAGAGCCTTCAGGGGTTCAATACGCACCGCGTAACGGATCGATACCAGTCCACCAAGCGGTCCGATCAACAACAGGGCAACCAGTGCCAACGCAGAGGTGGTTCCATTGAATACGATCGGAACAGTGGGAGGAAAGGTCAACGAGAACAGAAATGCCAGCAAACCACCGATCACCACCCCGATGATGGTGACAACCGTGATCTGGATGATCGACGCCCAGGCCACGACCGGGTTGGCTGCGCCGATCGCCTTTAGCACACCGATCTGCGCCACTTTCTGCAGGATCTGTATCTGAAAAAATCCACCAATAACCAGGATCCCGATGAAGAGTGTAAAACCACCCTGTGTGTTGAGCGTGCTTTGCTGCGCAGAGTAACCGGGCAGTGCCTGGATCGCCTGTTTGAGCGTAGCCGCCTCAACATTGTTAACCTGGTTATTGATGCGCTGCCGCACCTGATCGACCTGTTCCGGGTCAGCCAGCTTAACCAGTACCACATTGGCGATCGGGTTGGAGAGGTTGACCTCAGCCTCAGATTTCGGCCGGATACGATCCCAGGTGTAGAAAGGAACAAATACGGAAGGTTGCAGCGAGTACTGCTGCCCGTCGCTGACCCCTACTACCCGCAGGGTGAAGAACTCATCCTTAGTGCCCTGCGTGACGCGAACTGTTAGATTATCTCCCACACTCAAATCGGTGCGGTAGGCAGTATTGCTATCGATAATCACCTCATCCGCCAGGTCTGTACTCAACTGCTGCCCTTCGACCACAGAAGGTTCACCAATGTGACCAGGCTCGACCCCGAGGAGCGCCACTTTCAAAGGCTCCGAGTCGTCCGCAAGGATCAGGTTGCCACTGGCAGTACCCAGCATACCAGCATCCGCCACCCCCTCAACACGACGTACAGAGGTCAGGCGGTCTCTACCAAGCCGGCTCGCGGCGATCAGAAAATCGGATTTTGCCTGGTAAACAATGAGTTCGCCATCCAGCTTGGAGATGTACTCACGGTTACCGTTGCCCAGCCCCTCACCCAGGGCCGCGATAAATAACACGAGGAGGGTGATGAGCGCGATGACCAGGCTCACAAGAAGGAAACGGCCTTTGTTGCGCCAAACCTCCTTTACCGCCAGGTAACTAGCAATTGGAAATATCTTTTGCATTATGGTTTATCTGTCCTTTCAGGGCAGGAAATAGACAGCCGCGGTCATTCCCCAGCGCATGCGCTGGTCGAGTTCATTGATCCTGATCGTTACCGTGTAAGTTGTATCACCGCGTTTTTCTTCGTAACGGCCGTTAATGTGAGTAACTTCGCCATTGAGTTTGAGATCCGGCAGCGCATCCAGGGCGATCTCCACCGGGTCACCCACTTCTACACTTTCGACCTGGGTTTCACTTAAATTATCTGTTTTCACGATCCAGCTGGAGGTGTCAGCCACCACCATAACCGGAGTTCCAGCCGAGACCAGTTGACCAGGCTGCAGTGAAAGGTCGACCACGGCACCCTCAAGGCTGGAAGTCAGCACGGAAGCGGCTACCAGCGCCCTGGCGCTCTCAAGCCCCGCTTCAGCAGATGCCAGTCGAGCATCTAAAGCAGCTAGAACAACAGGATCGAGTCCATCTGCACTCTCGATCCTGGTCAAAGAATCCCGAGCCAGGGCGAGTGCGGCACTGGCAAGGTCGCGCTCCGCTTTATTTTCATCAGATGTATTGGCATCAAAAACCGCTTGAGCTGCGTCGTAGGCTTGCTGCGCGTTGATCGCGGCCAATTCTGCCTGTGCCAGGTTGAGCTCAGCCGAAGCCTTGAATGCATCCAGAGCTTGCTGTGCGGCGAGGACTTCTTCTTCAGCGCGTGCCAGTGCAAGCATCGCATCCGGTGAAGTCTGCAGGCTGGCCAGTGTGTCCCCCTTGCCTACAACATCTCCATCTTCAACGTTAACCTCATCCACTTTTCCTGATATCACGAAAGATTGGTCCAGCCAGGTAAGCGGCAGCAGGCGACCTTCAGCAATTGTCGCAGATGCCGCAATAGGTTCGGGAGTACTCACCGACTCCGCGTTTTCAGTAGAGCAGGCAGTCAGGGTTAAAACACCGATCAAAACGATCCCAACAATTAGTAAACTCTTCTTCATCATTGAATCTCCATAAGTCGTTAGTTTGATTCCCCGCCGGGACCCACGGGCCCCTCAAAAGGTTGATCCCAGCCTGTTGAAAGCACACCGCTCAGCAGCAACGTAAGTGGCGGATGATCAGCAATATGATCGTAGTAATACGGGAGCACGATCCTGCCGTCCTTCGAGATAATAAAGGTCCCTGACATCTGCATCGCGTCCTGACCTTCAGGGGCGTTCTCTACTCGGTAGCCTTTTTTTCGCGCGCGTGAAACCGCCGCCCAGACTCGCGGATTCAGAAAAGTCTGGAAAAGATTCCCCCTCTCAAGTCCATATGCTTCGTAGGCGGTGCGTTCAGGATCCGCCAGCGTCAATAACCCTGGAGCGAACTCGGCCGCAAAAAGCCCTGTGGCTTCAGGGGTTCCCTGCGTAACCACCGCTATGTTCAATCCAGCAGCTTCGATCTGCTCTTTACCAGCCACCAGTTCATCGAGCATCTCCTTGCACTGCGTGCAGCCGAAGTGCCTGGTAAAAGCCAGCAGCAGGGGTCGCTCCTGCCACAGGCTCGAGAGCCTGACCAGGTTACCAGTAATATCCTGCAAAACCAGGTCCGGCGCGTCGTGGTAGAAATTCAACTGTTTAACTTTATCCATTCTTCTCCTTGTACTCACTGCTTGGAAGCATCGTGATCAGAAATGTATGAATCAATAACCGCTGTGATTGCCTGACTATCCTGACCAAGATGCGCATGAAGAACATCGCGGTAAGCCCCGAGGTAAGGAAACAGCATGGCAGAAGAGATTTGCCTGGTGATGAGCATGTTCCCGATCCACTCAAGGTCTGCCCGGATAAACCCCGGATCACCCAGTTTTAAAGCTGCAACAAGGCCATTGCCAAAGTAAGTATTCGCTTCATTTAGAAAATCAAACGGCAGGGCACCTTCACCGGATTGATGAATCAGTTCCAGTTCCATCGTCATGCGATGTTCCTGGAAGCGTTGAATGATGTCAAGATAATCCTCACTTATTGGGATTTGCGCCAGTTTGATCACCGGGTTGCGCAGTAAGGTTTCGATCGC
>CAYMGO010000122.1:0-3965 GCA_964390015.1 uncultured Anaerolinea sp.
TCGCAGGTGTGCTCGATATGAGCCTGAAGAGCAAGGTCTATACCCGCGACGCCGCATATATGGTGGCGATCGACCGTGTGGTCAAGGCCATGCAATTGCGCGGCTGGGTGTAATTAATTTCTGTTCACACATTAACAACCCCGGTTCGCCCGGGGTTGTTTTATTTTCAGGGAATTTCCAGATAATTCTTGTCTGGTAAGGTCTAAAAAAAGTTACTCCGGTCGGTTGTCTGTCAACATGCGGCGGATTTGCGATAATTGCTCGGCGATCAATCCGAGTAACAGTACAATACCGCTGATAGTGAAGGCCAGTAACGAACCCGTGCTCACGCCTCTTCCCCTCAACACGATTGGAATGCCCCAAACCAGCCCCGCAACGAGAAAGAAAGCGGAAAGCGGCAGGAATATGCGTAATGGGTTAAAGAACACCACGATATTGATGATTTCCACAACCGTGTCTACAGCTGACCCAAGCGTAATTTTACTTTTTCCACCAAGACGCGGGTTGATTTGAACGGGAATCTCCATTACCTTGCATTTTTCGGCTATGAAGGTCAAGGCGATTATGTCGCTAAAGGCCATGGAATCAGGGCAAACTTTGATGTAACGTTTTGCATGATCAGTCCGGTACATCTTGAGCCCCGAGTTTAGATCTGTGATCCTGTTTGGTAAGAGTATCCTAGATAATACGCGAATGATCCATTTTCCCAGGCTGCGGGCTGTAACCATCGACTCTTTACCACGAGCTCCGATCAACAAATCACAATCATCGTCCACCATCTTTTGATACATGCTGGTCACGCTGCGTGTTTGGTGTTGTCCATCTGAATCAATGGTGACAAGGTATTCAGTCTGTGCGGCACTGATCCCGGTTTTTATTGCGCTTCCATATCCCTTGTTGATTTTGTGGTGGATTACTGATAAATCCCGGGAGGATTGGAATTCCTCAAGGATTTTCCGGCTTCCGTCCGTTGACCCATCATTGACGACGATTAAATTGCATTGATTGGCACTGCAGAATGAGAACCAATCATTCAGGATTATCGGCAGCGATTCCTCTTCGTTGTATACGGGCATGATTAGCGTTAAGTTTTTCATTGTGATCCTTAATCAGGAACCAATTTTCTAAAGTTATTATAAATGAATTGGTCAATTGAAACACAACAGATTTATGGGCAGAGAGTCAAAAATAAGATTACGAGAGGGCTCAAATCGATTGCTTCGTCACAAAACATCGTCTGAAGGGGTTCAAGTCCCCTGCAGACGATCCCAACATAGCAAGTATAATTATTTTGCCTTTGTCTGACCAGACACGTTGAGTACCTCTGGCGAAAAGAGCTCTTTATGTTAATTCTCTCTACACTGCTTTACCTGGCTTTATCCCTTCTGGTTTCCCTCAGGGTGTACAAGCACGTTTCCTTTTCTAACAGCGTCATTATTTTCTTTCTTGTTACCATCACAATAAATACATTAGTGTTTCAGATTTTGAGTCTTTTCCACGTTCTCAATCAACCGTGGTTATTCCTGACTGTCCAATTATTTTTTTGCCTGGTATTCGGTTTTATTCTATTTGATCCCCTTGCTAGAATTTTTAAAGAAAAAATCCCTTCGCTGAAATTTGGTTTCTCCCAACCGCGTGGCTGGGATTGGTTTCTTATTGCTTTGATCAGTGGTATTTTTCTGCTCGCTTTTTATATTGGATCGTTGGTTCCTATCAACAACTCTGACTCCCTGCATACTCACCTGCCGCGCATCTACTACTGGATCCAGCACGGCTCCATGGCATACTGGGACGCAACCACAGTTACTCAGCTCAATTATCCGGTGATCCTCTCCTTACAGGGCGCGTGGCTCTTTCTTCTCGGTGGCTCTGAAGCATTATTTTACCTGGCCCCCTGGTTTGCGCTGATCACAACAGTGGTGCTGATCTACGAACTGGCTGTGCTTTTAGGGTCATCGAGGAGAAGCGCTCTTCTCGCTGCCTTGATCAGTCTCTCTTTTCCGGTATCGCTGCTGCAGACCTTCTCTTATCAGGCTGATGTTTTTGTGTCTTCACTTGGACTAGCCAGCCTCTTCTTTCTCATGACTTTTATTAACAAAAAGCAAAATTTATTTCTTCACGTTTCCTTCTTGCCGCTTGTTCTGGCACTTGGTTCCAAGCAGACGGCTTTTATCTTTCTACCTTTCTTCCTTCTGGCTGTACTGAAGCTGTACCGCAATAAATACCTGACGGTTAAAGATCTGGTGCGCTCCGGTGTGGTACTCATTCTCTTGTTTGCCGCGCTATCGTCCTACAAATTCATCCAGAACACGCTTGACCGGGAAAAGATGTCCTCTTCGATGTTCGCCACCTACAGGTATGCGATCCCCTTTGCAAAGGAGGGTGACGGGCAGCATTATGCCACCAACGCGCTGAGATACTTTTACAATGGCACCAGCGTGGATGGACTCACCGGAAGAGCCAAACTCGCTGCGATCAACGGGCGCGAGAAGCTGTTCCGGGGCGCAGGTGGTTGGCTGAAAATTGACCTTGAGGTAAAGGACTACGTTGCGGAGGGAGACAAAGAGTACTTTGAATATTCAGTCTTGCCACCGCTCAACGAAGACGCCGCCTGGTTTGGTCCTTTGAGCCTTATTTTGTTCCCCTTGACGGCTTTCGTAGTTCTGATTGGTAAAAACAAACTGAACAAGCACTATCTTTGGTTTTCTGTTGCGTATATTTTAACCACGTTCCTACTGATTTCAATTCTGCTCACCAGCTGGAACCCGGCACACGGGCGATACCTGGTTTTACCACTTCTTGTTATGACTCCGTTGCTCTCGGTTCTTCTGCCGGTTCCACGTGTTCGGGCAGCGATCATCACAGTGCTATTTTCCATTGCCGCGGTTTACCTGTCGGTTTCAGCGCTCCTCATCAATGACTCCAATCCCTTAATTACCCGTTACTCCTTGTATTCTTATCAGGAAAACAGGGTGGATCATTCAAAAGAAGCAGGCTTTTTTACACGCGCTTACGCATACATCAGTGATAGAGTGATCGAAGACCTGGCGCTCACCAGCCCTGACCGCAAGGACATTCTGCACCAGTCGTACTATGAGAACCTCTTCCATCAGAGCGCGACGGATATACCGGATATTGAATTCGTTAATGCCAACGTTGGCCCCACTGAAACGCTGTACCTGTACATCAATAAAAACATCATTGAGTATGCGCTCTTCGGGGTGAACAAAACCCGTGACCTGGTGCCGGTGACTTCGTTGCAGCAAGTCCCGTCAGGCGCACTGGTGCTGGTGGATAAGGGGCGGACTACGGCGTCAACCACAGGGATGAACCTGCTGGCTGAGAACGAAAATTTTTCTATATATCTCAACCCATGAACTGATCAGTTCACCACTTGGCGTTGTGTTCCTCCGCCCAGCCGATCAGGTCGATGATGTCTATCTTCTCCCCGGCATCCGTCACCACCCAGCCGTTGTAGCGCCCGAACATCTGGTGCACCTCGCTCTTCAGTACCAGCGCGTCGGTCTTTGCCACGCGTTCAAAGAAGGGGGTGAACACCAGCTCGAGCCTGCCATCTGGTGAAGTCATCGTCCACGGGGATTTGAAGTTACGGTTGTCATAGGTGAACTTGAGGTCAGCCAGTTTGTGCACCCTGCCCTCCACGATGAAGCAGTTCTCGGTGGCGGCGCTGGTATCGCCAAAGCCGTAGCCCATGTTGAGCCCGATGCGCCGTCCATCGGTCAGGAAGCCCGATGCGCTGGCCCACACCCAGAAAGAGCTGTATTCCCAAACGCCGCGTCCCCAATCGAGGCTGCCCAGGCAGGTACCCGGTTCGACAGCGTGGCGCGTGCCCTGGTACTCCACCCAACCCTCTGCCGGCATGCAGTTGACCTTGCGGTTGTAGTAAAAACGTTTGTTGGGTATGGGGATGACGATGTTCATTGATTCGTGATCTTTCGGGCAGG
>CAYMGO010000123.1:0-3965 GCA_964390015.1 uncultured Anaerolinea sp.
ATATTTGCTCCCTATCGCACAAATTCACCCGGCAATTTTCAGCGCTACCGGAAAGAACCACAAACACTGCCGTATAATAAGAGAAACTTTCGCTACAGGAGCGCGCGCATGGCAAAGAGACTGATCCTCGTCGCGGGTAACATCGGTTCCGGCAAGACCTCGCTCACCGAGCGCATCGGCGAGCGCCTCGGCTGGCACACTGCTTACGAATCCGTGGTTGATAACCCCTATTTGCCCGATTTCTACGCCAGCATGAAGGATTGGGCTTTCCACCTGCAGGTTTACTTTCTTGGTCACCGCGCCCAACAACACCTCGATATGTTCAACGACCCGCGTTCGGCGATCATCGACCGCAGTATTTACGAAGACGCCTACATCTTCGCCCGCGCCCTTTATTCAATGGGTAACATCAATGAGCGCGATTATTCCACCTACCGCAAGGTCTTTGAACTCATCACCGCCAACCTGCCCCACCCTTCCCTGCTGGTTTACCTCAAATGCCCGGTAGATACGTTAGTCGAGCGCATCCAGGCACGCGGGCGCGATATTGAGTCCTCCATCTCCCGTGATTACCTCGCCCTCCTGGAATCCTACTACGACGACTGGACGCGCGACTTTGACCTCTGCCCCATCCTCACCATCCGCACTGACGATCTTGATTTCGTCCATGAACCGCGCCACCTCGCCACCGTGGTAAAAAAGATCAAAGAAAAGCTTTCCGGGCGTGAAGAGATCGTCTTCTGAGTGCTCGCTGGCAGTCTGAACAACCTCATGTACCATGCAACCTATTTCATCTCTCTGCGTATATTAGCTAGACAAAACAATAAAGCGGGACAGCAATGAAGCAGATTGACCCAATTTGGATCGAGAAAGCCCGCCATGGAGATGAAGAAGCCTTCACCATGTTGGTTGATACCTACCAGACCCCGGTTTTTAACCTGTGCTACAGGATGCTTGGGGAAAGCACGGCCGCTGAAGACGCCGCCCAAGAGACCTTCTGGCGCGCCTGGCAGAAGATCAAAAGCTACGACCCCCAGCGCCCATTTGGCACCTGGCTGCTATCCATCGCCGCTCACTACTGCATCGATCAGCAGCGCAAGCAAAAGGTCACTTTGTTCGAACTGGATGAATACCCCGATTTTGACCTTGGCGACCCGCACGTCCCCAACCCTGAATCGGCCGTCATCACCAACAACGAAGATGAAGCACTTCACCACCTGATCAATCAATTAAGCCCGCCCGATCGCGCGGCGGTGATACTCAAGTACTGGTATGGATGTTCGGAGGAAGAAATTAGTCAAATGCTTTCACTAACAGTCAGCGCGGTAAAAAGCCGGCTGCACCGCGCAAGGCGGCAGCTGGCCGAAGCCGTGATAAAAAACCAGTCAACAATGCTACAGGGAGGATAGCCTCATGGACCATTATCACTTCAAGAACTGGATCCTGGACGATATTGAACTCGACGCCGCGCAGCGCGGGGAACTTGAAGCCCACCTGGCCGAGTGCCCGCAGTGTGCACAGCTTTCACGCTCGTTGAATATTGCCCTGCATACTATACGCAGCGCACCGGAGCAGGCGGCTCCGCTCAATTTCACGCGGAACTTCGTGAGTTCGCTTGAAGCCCGCCGCCTGGAACAGGAACGTAAACAGGCGCGGACGCTCACCATCGTACTCGCCTCGACCGCGCTCATCATTGCGCTCGTTTCGCTTTACATTTTTGTGCCTGAGTTGTCGCTCATCTCGTTAGCTGCCGGGTTTATCTCGGCTGTTGTCGGTCTTCTTAACGGATTACAGCAGACGCTCTCGTTTATTGTCGGCGCTTACAACAAATTAACCCCTTCAACTGTCGTCATCACTGCACTCGTTTTTGCAGGCTGGGTACTCCTGGCCAGTCTGACGCTTGGACTTTCCATCTGGAAACTCGCATTCCGGAAATCAGAGGTAGATAAATGAAAAAAACTTTAACCTTCTTAGTGGTAACCACCCTGCTCATGCTCGCATTCACACACTCGCCCGTGCTGGCGCAGGACCCTGAACCGGGGAACACCATCTCCGGCGACCAGGTCATTATCGGTAATACTTTCAGGCTTGAAAGCGGAGAAACCCTCGATGGCAGCATGCTCATTATCGGCGGCACAGCCACCACCGTCGCTGATTCTAAAGTCAACGGTGACCTCATCCTTATTGGCGGTACATTGACCGTTAACGGGTCAGTCGATGGAGATATTGTTTCAATTGGCGGAGTGGTGAACCTGGAAGACGCTGCGGTTGTCAATGGCAGCCTCACCCTGGTCGGCGCCAGCCTCAAACGCTCGCCTTCAGCGCAGATCAGCGGCAGCGTCTCCGAGGAAACCCCGCACTTTTTAGATTTCGATTTCCTTGACGAGAACGGGCTCAAACTTCCATTCACACCCAATCAAAAACCGCTGAACAGGGTGCTGACCGCCACCTTCCAGGCACTGGTGATGGCTGTATTGGCGGTCTTGATCGGCCTGCTGTTGCCGCGCAACATGAAGAACTCCGCTGCCGCGCTCGTGCGTGAGCCAGTTGTTACAGGCGGCGTGGGTCTACTCACCACTGTGGTCGCCCCGGTCATACTGGTGCTGCTTTCCATTACCATCATTCTCATACCTGTCGCGTTATTGGCAGCCATTGCGCTCGGGTTGGCCATCGTCTTCGGCAACATCGTCGTCGGTTACGAAATTGGCAACCGCTTATCCACCGTTTTCAAAGACACATGGCACCCCTCGATCGCTGCCGGCATCGGTACCCTGCTGCTCAGCCTGGTCACCGGGTTCGCGGGAATCATCCCCTGTATTGGCTGGGTGCTGGGCTTTATCGCCTCCATTTTGGGGTTGGGCGCTGTTGTCACCAGCCGATTTGGCTCCACTAAGTACGCCAACAAGGTCGTGCAGGCAGTCATTGCCCCGCAGCAGCCGTTTACCCCGCCTGAAGAGCCGCCACAAGAGCCCCCTGCAACTCCCGAGGCCTGAAACACGTATTATGTTTATCAATACTGGAGGTAGAGAATTATGAAACCAATTAAAATACTGCTTTTACTCATCCTGGTACTGTCACTGATGGCCTGCACATTCTCAGTGAACGTTCCCAAGGTAACGACCGGTGTCACACAAACATTTGAGATCAGTGAAGAAGCCCCCTCACCAGATGATGTATCTCTGCTGAGCATTGAAATGGGCGCCGGATCATTGAACTTGTCCGGTGGCACAGACAAGCTTGTGGAAGGCACGATCATCTACAATATCGACTCATGGAAACCCACAGTCAATCGCCAGGGGAACTCGGTCACGCTCAAGCAAAGCACCAAAGCCAGTGTATCCATTCCTGGTGATGAGTACAAGAACGAGTGGAACATCAAGCTGGGTAATGTGCCCATGGAGTTGAGCCTCACCACTGGCGCGTACGAGGGGGATCTGGAGCTCGGCGGGCTTTCCATCACCCGCCTGTCGATCGCGGATGGAGCCAGCAAATCCATTGTGCGCTTTAACGAACCGAACAACACGGAAATGAGCCTGCTCAGCTACAAAACCGGCGCCTCAAATGTTGAGTTGAAAGGTCTGGGCAACGCCAGGGTCAGCCGTGTTGAATTTGACGGTGGTGTGGGCAGCTACACCCTCGATTTTTCAGGTGCTAATGAACAGGATGTGGAAGTAGCCATTAACAGCGGTATGAGCGACATCACCATCATCATTCCCGATAATGTGCGCGCTGAGATCGCCGTCGATGGTGAAATGAGCAACACCGACCTCACCGGTACATGGACGGTGGAAAACAACATCTACCAGACCGGCACAACCGGGGCGCTCATCACCATCAACATCGATACGGCAGTTGGCAACCTGAACCTGATCCAGGAATGAAATCCGTCTGACAGTAAAGACCCCGGTGAAATACGCCGGGGTCTTTTAAATTGCCTGGTGTAGGCACTCGCTAACGGTACATTC
>CAYMGO010000124.1:0-3936 GCA_964390015.1 uncultured Anaerolinea sp.
TTACTGCCCGGCGAACCCTTGCAGAGAGCCGCTGATTGGTGAAAAGCGGCAGGCAAGCCCGGCAACTTCCACCCCGATCACCCGCGATGGGCAGGTCGTCTCCGCAGGGGTCATCCGACCGTAAGGAGACCGGCGGCACCGTTATCACCATAAAGAGGCTCTCAATTGAGAGTGAACGCAGGTGGCACCACGAGCGCGCCCCTCGTCCTGCGAACGGATGAGGGCGTCATTCATTAAATATCGAGGTGCATCATGTTGGACATCAATTTCATTCGCGAACAACCTGAGATTCTGCGGAAAGCGCTGACCGATCGGCAGATGGACAGCAGTGTGATCGATAAACTGCTGGCGTTGGACACAGAACGGCGCAGCCTGCTGGTAAAGGTGGAAAACCTCAAGGCGCAACGCAACGCAGTCTCTAAGGAGATCAGCCAGATCAAAGATGCCGCTGCCAGGCAAGGGAAGATCGACGCCATGCGCGCCGTGGGTGATGAGATCGCCAAGCTCGATGAGACCACAAAGGAAGTGGACGAAGGACTGCAGGCGCTGCTGGCGACCATTCCCAACCTGCCGGATCCATCCACACCAATTGGTAAGGATGAAAGCGAGAATATCGTGCTGCGCACCAGCGGCACTCTGCCGGAATTCAGTTTTCAACCCCTGCCCCATTGGGAACTGGGACCGAGGATGGGATTGATCGATTTTGAGCGTGGCGTAAAGCTGACCGGCTCGCGTTTTTACGTGCTGAACGGCGCGGCTGCCAGGTTGCAGCGCGCACTCATCGCCTGGATGCTCGACCTGCACATACGCCAGGGATACATCGAACGATACACCCCCTTCATGGTCAAAGCGGAAACACTTTACGCGGCCGGGCAATTACCGAAGTTCATCGATAACCTTTACCACGACATCGAGGAAGACCTGTGGATGGTGCCGACAGCTGAAGTCCCCCTCACCGGCATGTACCGCGACGAGGTGCTGGATGAAACCAGCCTGCCGCAGCGCTTTACCGCCTATACCCCCTGTTTCAGACGCGAGAAAATGAGCGCCGGGCGGGATGTGCGCGGCATCAAGCGCGGACACCAGTTCGACAAAGTGGAGATGTACATCTACTGCAAACCGGAAGAATCCCCAACCGAGCTGCAGAAGATGCTGGCTGACGCCGAGGAAACCTGCACGCTGCTGGGACTGCCCTACCGCGTGAAGCAGCTTTGTACCGGCGACCTTGGCTTCAACTCGGTGATCACCTACGATCTCGAGGTGTGGGCAGCCGGGTGCGGCGAATGGCTGGAAGTTTCCTCCGTTTCAAACGTAAGCGATTTCCAGGCACGTCGTGCCAACATCAAGTACAAACCCGCTGACGGCGGGCGCAACCGACTGGTGCACACGCTGAACGGGTCGGGATTGGGCATGCCGCGTACGCTCATCGCGGTGCTCGAAAACAACCAGCAGGCTGACGGCAGCATAAGGGTGCCCGACGTGCTCCTGCCGTGGATGGGTGGGGTGGAAGTGATCCTGTAACCCATGGAAACAATCGCCAACTCCTCATGGTTCGTGCCAGTATTAGCAGTGATAATGGGTATAGGCCTGCTGGGGCTGATGCTCTACATCATCCCCGGTCTCACCATCATCTGGCTGGCCATCCTGGCTTACGGCATCGTCACTGGTTTCACACTGCAAACGGGCATCCTCTTCGCGGTCATCACGCTGCTGATGGTGGGGGGGAACCTGATCGATAACCTCTTGATGGGCGCTGAAGCCAAGAAGACAGGTGCAAGCTGGGTAGCCATTGTAGTCGCGCTGGTAGCCGGCGTTGCCGGAACATTTATTCTGCCGCCATTCGGCGGGCTGCTTTTCGCCGCTGTGGGAATCCTGGCGGTGGAATGGATCCGCAAGAGCGACCTTAAGGAAGGCGCAAAATCCGCAGTCGGAATCATCAAGGGGTGCGGGTTTGCGGTAATCGTCCGCCTGGGAATCGGGCTACTGATGATCGGCTTGTGGGTGGCCTGGGTGCTCTGGCTCTAATCAGGATATTTCAATTGTTGCGGAGCTGGAACAGGCGCATCGCGCTGTTCCAGTTTCTTTTTATTGGTACTGAGGCCGGCAAGGATACCCGCCGCGAACCCGAGGAGGATGAGCATCAGGTACATCGAGAACCCGAACAACGCCCATAACTTCTTACCGAGAATGAAGAACGCTGCGAGGAACAGGATTACCAGAATGGAGATGAGCGTCAGGCTCAGGCGGCTGCCCTTGAACTTGCGCGCGTAGTAGTACCCCGCCGCCAGAAGGAGAATGAACACAAGCACGCGGAACAGCACAGTTCAACCCGCCGCTTTCTGCCGAGCGAGCAGCACCTGGTAGATCACGATCGATCCGGCAACAGCGGCGTTGAGAGATTCAACACGGCCGCGCATAGGTAGGCTGAGTATATGATCACAGCTTCCCCTCACCAGCTGCCGCATTCCCTCGCCTTCATTGCCCACAACGATTGCAATAGGGCCGGTCAGCGGGATATTTTCTGGCAATTCGCCACCTTCTTCCAGGCCAACCACCCAGGCGCCGGCTTCTTTTAACTGCTCGAGACCGCGGGTGATGTTACCCTGTGTGATGAGCATGTGCTCTGATGCTCCCGCGGAAGCGGAGACCACAGCCGGGGTCACTTCAGCCGCGCGGTGCTGTGGGATGATCACCCCATGCACCCCGGCGGCTTCAGCAGTGCGCAGCAACGTGCCCAGGTTCTGGGGGTTTTGAATCACATCCAGCGCCAGAACAAAAAGCGCTTCTCCGCGTTCTTTCGCAAGGTCCAGAATATCGTAAAGCTCAACGTACGGGTAAGCGCCAACCTCCACGGCCACACCCTGCGGGTTATCGCCAAGGCGCTCAAGGCGTTCGCGCGCCACCCGCTCAACAGGTATTTTAGCAGCTAAGGCTACACGCAAGATTTCAGCGATACGACCTCTTTCCTCCACCCCGGAAGCCAGCAACAGGCGAAACACCTGGCGGCGTTTCGCCTGCAGCACTTCCATCACCGGGTTGCGCCCCGTTATCCATTCTTTCATATACTTATCATTTCCAATGCCAGGAGGTGCCTTCCTTGCTGTCCTCCAGCACCACACCCAGTTCCGCCAGGCGGTCGCGCACTTTATCCGAGAGTTCCCAGAGCTTATTGGCACGCATGTCACGCCTGATCTCAATCAGCAGGTCCACAAATTTATCAACCGCCTGGTCAGCCTCGCGGCTTTTTTCCAGGGTCAACCCCAGCACAACGGTGAGTTGCCGCAGCTTGTGCTGGGCGGGGGCGAGCTGGTCATCCGTGGCACCTTCAGCACGCACCTGGTTGATCATACGCACTAACTCAAAGAGGTGTGCCAGTGCACCTGCTGAATTGAAATCATCATCCATTGATTTTATGAACCCGGTTTCGGTTTCTTCCGATTGGCGCGCCAGTGAATCCAGCGCAACCTGGGGGGCACCAGCGGCTGCGGGCAGCGCTGGTTTTAACCCTGAACGCAGCCGGTCAATGGCCTTCTCGGCCTGCACGAGGATCTCATCAGAATATGAGAGTGGATTGCGGTAACCGGAATTGAGCACCAGCATGCGCAGCGCGTCAGCCGGATAGTTGGCCAGGAACTCCTCGATGGTGACCAGGTTGCCAACAGATTTTGACATCTTCTCACCGCTTAACTGAAGCATGCCGTTGTGGATCCAGTAACGGGCGAACTGCTTACCGGTGAAGCTCTCGCTTTGGGCGATCTCGTTCTCGTGATGCGGGAAGACCAGGTCATTGCCGCCGCCGTGAATGTCGATCTCCTCACCGAGGTGGTTGAGGTTCATGGCAGAGCATTCGATGTGCCAGCCGGGACGGCCTTTGCCCCAGGGGCTTTCCCACGCGGGTTCGCCGGGTTTGGCAGTTTTCCAGAGCGCGAAATCCAT
>CAYMGO010000125.1:0-3810 GCA_964390015.1 uncultured Anaerolinea sp.
AGGTCCGCCAGCGTGGAGGTGAACGGATCCTGTGTTACCGAGGTGCCGCCTGATACCATTCCGCCGCCGGTACCCTCGCCGCAGGTGCCGGCAAATGGGCTTTCCTTCCCCTGCAAGGGGTCACAGACGCTGGCCTGGCTGCCGGTGAGCGATCCAAGTGGCATCAAGGAATATCAGGTGGAGATCCAGCGCTCATCGGATAATTCCAACTGGTCCGCCGCGCCGGGCAGCCCGAAGACCGGGCTTACCGATAAACAGACCAGCATTTCCATTGATTGCTTCTACTACCGCTGGCGCGTGCGCGCCGTTGATGGTGTCGGCAATAAAAGCGACTGGTCAGGCTGGTCCACCTTTGCGAGCTTACTGGGCTGACGAGTGGAGGGGAAAATGAATAAGAAGCGCTTTTTGTGGCTCATCCCGCTGGTACTGCTGCTGGCGGTGCTGATCTGGGCTGGTGTATTCTACCTGGTTCTGCACGGACGGTCGCTTGATTCCCGCCCGCTGGTGTTGATCCAGTCGCCATTGAACGGGGAGTACGTGGATGTGGGCAAGGGGGTAGCGGTGCAGGCGGTCGCCAGGATGGATAAGGGTGTGCGGCGCATGCAGATCTGGGTGGATGACACGCTGGTGGCTGAAAAAAACGTATCCGATGAAGACATCAATTCGCCGATGGTGATCGTCACCAATTGGGTGCCACAACGGGAGGGGCAGCACGTGGTGAGTGTGCGCGCCATTTCTGCCGACGGCATCAGCGGTCAATCAACCGTTTTTGTGAACGCTGAAGTAGCTGCCGCTGTGAAGCACGTGGTGGAAGAAGGAGAAACTTTGGAGGTCATCGCGGCTTCTTACGGCGTGGAAGAGGAAGCCATTGTTCAGGTCAATGAAGCGGTAGGTTCTGGCGCTCCGCGGGTTGGGGACGAGCTGGAGATACCGGCCGCTGGTGGGGGTTCTTCTCCCCCGTTCGATTCGTGGGGTGAGGAGATTGAGCCGTCAGATACCAGTGGCAGCGGCGGGATTGGCCCGGATGGTGGTAACGGTAACGCTGATGAAGTTCCAGCGATCGCCGAACCTGGACCGGGTACGGTTGAATCTTTAGATCTATTAAGGGGGGCAGCGCTTTTCCCTGAGCCAGCCAACCCTGTGGACCTGGTTGTCGAGGTAACGATGCTGCAAACCCGCGAGACCTACGAGTCGTTGCACTGCTATGTGAGCCTTGCAGGCAGCACCCCTACCTGGGTGCCGGACGCGGATTACGATCAATCTACCGACGAGTCGTTTGAGTACCGCGCGGATGGCACCGAGTGGAACGTGGCGCAGTATCTATCGGATATGAACTCCACTCACATCACCTGGGACCGCAACACCCCGGTACCGCTGGATATCAGTTGCGTGGGGGTCACAGGTGGCGGGCTTAACGCGGTCGAATTAGGAAGATTGCTAGACGAATTACCGCCTGAACAGTGGGGGATACCACAGACCGCGCGCAGCAGCGGGGGTGAATCTCAATTCAACCTGGCTTACATGGTGACGTATCCAAGCAAGGGGTTGGATGAGACCATGACCCCGCCGTGGGACGTGCGCCTGCACGAGGGAAACGCCACACTTTCGTGGTCCTACCTGCCGGATGTTGACGGTGCTCCCGTTGTAGATGGCTTTGCCATCTTTTTAAACGATCAGCTGCAGTTCACCGCTGGTGGACGAACGCGCGAGGTGGAGCTACCGCCGCAGTGGTTCGAAGTTCCCTGTAACAACACTTATGAATTCACGATTGTGGCTTTCATGGATAGCTACCCCGATGGTGATTTTTCCAATCCGTCTGACCCGGTGATACTTCCGGGGGGCGAGCCGGGCAGTGAAGAATGCCCGCTTTCGGTGACCATCAACTTCCAGGTGCTGAATGTGGGTAACCTGGGTAATCCCATGCCGATAACCGCTTTCTTCATCGCCAATGAGCAGCGGCTCACATTAGATGGGTTTAATGCAGTGATTGTGCCTGAAGAGGACACATACGGCATACCCAGGCCTGAGGTGTGGGTTATTGAAACAACCACTCCGCCCACTTTAGGCCTTGAAGGTAACCATGGATACTTCATCAGTAGTCTATTTGAAGCAACCCTTTCGCGATTCAGCCCGTTGGTGCTTGAACTGCCTTACGATGATCCGGAGAACCCTTATGATTCTCTGCAGTTGGGCTTCGAGATCTACGGACCTGACCATCGCCTGCTTTGCGGCGGCGACCTTGCGGTCAGTGCCGAGGACGCGCGGGAGGGAATCATCGGGGATATTGTCAACGAATATCCGGTCGAAGGAAATCCCTCCTTGTGTGTTGTGACGCTTAATCTAACGCCGATTGTTGAAGGTGCTTCTGAAGTTCCTCTTCCCAACCTGGTCGTAGAAGGAATCACGTACGATCGTGATACGGGTTATCACGTGCTGCGCCTGCGCAATACCGGACAGGCAGACTGGGTGGATAAAGACCTGGTCATTGAGGCAACAACCCGCGAAGGAGAGGTAATCGACAGGTATACCTTCCGCAACGCGACACTGGAAGTAAATGAACAGGGAGAGCTTCTTGACCAGCGATTCAACTGGGAACCGGTTCTGAGCGCATGCGTGCTCCTTGATCCCGACAACCTTGTTGATGAGGAAATCGACCGATTTGAAAGAGAGGGTGTCATTTCTCGCAGGCGCTATTGTCCCCTAATGCCGGACCTTTCAATTACCGATGTTCAATTTAACCGTGACGCGAGTGAGTTAAATATTAACGTCCTGAACGATGGTGAAAGGACCGGAATTGCTAGTATGGATGAAGGGATTATCCAAAATCGCGACCTGTTATTGCGCATCGAATCGGAATCCGGATCAACCATCGAGCAGACGATTGAAAACTTCAGCCTGGACGCGTATGGTTCGATGATCGTACCATGGTCACTGAATGAGACTGAGCGGGAAGACCTGGCAGGGGGTTATACGGTGACGGTCAACGCGGATGAATCAATCTATGAAACAGATACTACGAACAACACCTATGATGTTGAAGGTTCGACGATGCTAAAAATCGCCTGGCGGCAAGCCGGGGCGTGGTTCTGTTCCACCGCTCCGCAGTGGTGGGGTAATTTCGATAACCACTGGTATTTTGATTTTTCCGCTGGTTTATCCGCGGGCGACGCGGCTGAGGTCATCGCGAGTTGGGAGTCTGCGGAATTGGAGATCCCAATGGAGGACCATCTTGAGTCTTGGTGTACCACTGAATACACGACCGACTGGTTTGAAGTGGGGGCGGATGAAACGCTGGTCATTTCAATGAACGCGACCATGGAGATGGCAGGCAAAACAGACAGGAATTCCGATGGCGGTTCTGAAATTCTCAGCGCTGCAAATAGCTTCGGCGGCGTTACTGTCATTCCGATGAATATGGACCCCGAATACTTTAACCATTATGTCTACACTAATGATATTACTCATGCAGAGGCGTGTGGTACCCGTGTGGGAGAGACTTATCAAGATCCGTATGATTGGTTGGCGGGGATGCATCAATGGGGACCCTATTACATGCATGATACTTATGGCAGCGGCGGCGAGGACCGAGATCCCTGTTACTGGTCATCGACCTTTATGATCTACCAGGCTGAGGAGCCTTAATCGTTATTTCGAGGACCTTATTGACGATCTTTTTGTGGGCTGCATCTCTCTATTTCGACTTGCGCCACATGGATCCCCTCGCCTGCGCGGCCATGCCCGTGGGGAAGATCCCCTTTTCGGTCGAACGAACTTCTTCCATCGAAACGAAGGCGTTGGGTTTCACCTCGT
>CAYMGO010000126.1:0-3790 GCA_964390015.1 uncultured Anaerolinea sp.
ATGACCAGCGGCAGCAGGTGCTTCTCGCCGCCGGCCTTCAGCGCCAGGTAATCCTGCTCCACCGCCGCGGGATCAATGTCGCTGGCGGCAGTTTCCACACCGCGGCGTGAGAGTTCGCGGCTGAAGAGCCCGTTGTTGGCGCCCAGGTCCCAGGCGCTGCGCGGTTTGGCGATCTCCGCGAACCTGCCCACGATCTCTCCCTTGGTCTTGAGCGAATCATCGGTGTAATTGGTGATGCTGTAGTACTCGCCCCACTCGGTGCCCTTGGGCTCCCACTTGAGCGGTTCAATGGTCTTTTCCAGCCCGTTGAGGATGTTCAGCAGCCCCGCTTTGCTCAACTTCACCGCTGAGGCTTGCGAAGCCTGCTTGTCGCTGTACTGCTGCTGCGCTTTGGCGTGCAAGTGAATGTGCACCGCCAGCCCGCTGAGCCCCAATTTGGTCTTGCCCGGCAGCAGTTCACTCGCCAGGTCCAGCGGAATGCCATCTATGTATACACGCAATAATTGCGTCAGGCGGATATCCACCAGCGCGGCCAGCGCCAGCGGCGCCAAAAAGTGCTGGCAGAACTGGCGGTAGGCATCCCAGGGGGTGCCCTCCTGGTAAATGTCGAATGAAAGCGTATCGATGAGCACCGGCCTGCCACCCACGAACTGGATGTTGTAGGCGCTGGCGTCCTTGAGGATCATGCCCTTTTCCAGCGCGGCGCGGGTGCTGGCGAGCGTCAGCAGCGCGGCGTCCTTCAGCTGCGTAAAGCTCCACTCGTAAGGGTACGAGATGAAAGGCACCACCTCCGGGCGGATCACCTTGTAGGCCAGATCAGGGTCGGCGGCAAGTACTTCCACCTCTTCATGCGGGATGAGCATGCCCTTGAGGGTGAGCGTGTCGTAAACGCCCCCTGTCATCAGCTTGTCGTAAGCCTTTTGATAGGCTTTGTTCACCTGGCGGTAAAGTAAGCCTTCGCGCTTAAAGATAAAACCGCTCGGGTCGCGAAAGCTCGCCCCGATGCGTTCAGAATGGGGTGTCATTCTTCGGGTGTTTCTTTCTCTTCTTCCTCATCCGCGGCGGGCGCAGGGGGCACGTACTTTTCGCCCTTGAAGAAGGCCTTGATCCTTCCCCAGAACATCTTGAGGACGATCCCGATCCCTCCGAGCAGGCCGGCTGCCAACAGTTGCACGAGCAGGCTGCCCGAACCGGGGTCGAGGTAATTCAACTTAAAGAAGATAATAGGCATGGTTTCTCCAAATTTCGATAAATTTGTGAAATTATTTCTAATTGACTGATTTTATCTTAATTTCTCCAGCCTGGTGATCTCTGGTTATTGCATCGGGATGGATTCACCAAGGTAATGGTTGAATACAAGAGGAAGCGTGTTCGTGGGATTGATATCCAACGGGATCGTGGAAGTATCGTACTCCGGGAGGTACATGGCAAAGAGAATATCCGACCTGAGTTCCTGTGGAAAACCGGGTAATTCCTCATTATCAGGTTTGATGCGCGCTCCATGATCGGATTGTAGGATGATCACCGGCTGTCGCTGCGGATCAGCATTATCGAGGATTGCTGTGACGAGTTCTTCAATGTAATCCATGGTGAAAATGTACTGGCCTTCGTAATAGCTCCAATCCTGAGTGAACTCGGCACCCACCAGCAATCCGTTCCTGTCGAAGAGAAAATCCGGGTGCGGCAGCATCAAATGCGAATAGACGAATCTCGGCGCAGGCACATCTTCAAGTTTTGGCAAGCGGCTTTTAACAGCCAGAACGAATTTCCGGTGTTGATTATGCACAGAATAATTCGATTTGTAGTATTTCGAAAAAGCTCTTAACATCGTGCTGTCTGCTACCAGCATGCCGTAATCATCAAACAACACACCAACATCAACGCCATCGTCGAGGCTTGAACTATATAACAGATCAGCCGATATTTCCGGCATGTTGGGATAGAAGACCGACAGCTCTTCAAACACAATCGTTGTGTACCCTTTTGATTCCAACAACGCCATTGACCGGTTATCCGCCAGGTTGATCTGCCACAGCGCTTGATCGTCCCACTCGTATCGATAATCGGTGTAGTTCAACCGGCTTGCCATCTGGTGTAAGGTGAGCAGCGAGGTGGATCTCACATCCTCCGAAACAAAGAAACCTTTCTCTTCAAGGAATAACTTGAACTCGTCGACCTCGGTGTTTTTCCAATATTCGCGCATCGAGCGAAACCCGGCAAATTCGTCAAATATGAGATAGTAAATATCAGGGTACCCTTGTGCCGAACCACTCAACGACGCCGTGTTGGATGAATGGGCGAACCTTTTTGGCGCGCTGATCTTTTTGTACTCCATTGGGATCAACTTTATAGTGGTAAGCACCAACAGCACACAGAAAATGATCAGTGTACCCCGCCAGAAAGCCTGGGCTTGCGCGGGTTTGATCCTGGAGAGCAACCAGATCGTGTACATTGCGAGGAAAATGTAAAATGGCAGTAGCGTAAAATGCTCAACTCTGAAAATATCAGCTTCGAGCAAAAAGCCATATACGCTGCCGTAGGTGTTAAAAAACAACAGGGTGAGGATCGTTGAGTTGGCAGCACGAACGCTCTTAAAACGGTGAATAAACAGGAACACTCCATACAGGATGAGGATCAGAAGAACATACATCCCGATCACCCTGCCAAGGCTGGCGATTTTGATCAAACCGGCGTTCTTTGTGTAGTAATAGTAAGCAGGATAGACGCCAAAGAGGAATGGCGCGAACAAACGAAATATGATCCGGCAGCTTTTGGATTCTGGTTTGTTCAACAATAATAGGCGCTTTACGATACTCATTGATGCACTGTCTATCGATTCTGTAGTTGGAGCTGGTTATAAGTCTTGATGAGTGTGCTGTTCGTCAGGCGGTAGTAAGTCTTTCCGGATGATTTCTCTGTGTAAAGAATACCGATATCATAGGTGCCGCTTTTCAGCGTCTCTTTTGCGATCAGGCACTCAAATCCTGAATTGGAAAGGTCTACTTTTACCTCTGGGAATGCTTTCATCAACTCCACACTGCTCACTGGCATCGTGGGAAAAAAATACGTGGATCGATCAGAGGAAAGTACGATGGCGATGTCGTACAGACTTTGGTCGCTATCATCATCGATGAACGACCACCCCTGCACCTGATGCAGGATCTGACCATCAACGGTAGATTTGATCACGCGATCAATGTCATATTTGATGAGGTCGGAAGAAACGAGTGATACCCCGTCCATTGACACGGGTTTCCCGTTTACGATTGTGAGTTCATCTTTGATCAGCGGCGAGATGAACAGATAGAGGAGCATCACGCCCCAAAATAGAAGATGGATCCATGTTTTATGCTTGAAATTCATCAATCGCTCACACAGCTGCTTCAGTTGAGTTCAGGGGGCAAACAAACGAATTGCTGCTGATTCCGTTGACTTGAGGCAAGCAGCCGCTTGAAATTATACCGTGAATGGCGATGGACCCTACAAACGAGAAACCTGCGGTTGAAAGCCCTGCCATATTTGCATATACTTATAGCATAAGAAACCGCGGGAGGCTGATGATGAAACCGATCCTTCTACTAGACGAATCTCTGAAAGTCGAGATCTTTTACGCGTGTGAAGATTCAGACCTGGAGGACAATATCTGCATGAAGGTGAGCGAAGACTGCGCCGACGAGGTGAGGGTCTTCCGCCACGAAGAAAACCACCTCTACCTCACCGCCGCCCAGGCGCGCGCCCTGGCCGAAGCCCTGCTCGCCGCGGTGGAGAAGAGCGGAAGAGACTGAAGTCA
>CAYMGO010000127.1:0-3691 GCA_964390015.1 uncultured Anaerolinea sp.
GCCATGGGCATGGCCGGGTCGAATGGAATGCTGCGCCGCACCCTGTACCCTGGCGGCGAATTCACAACCAACACCCTGGTGGCGGTCATTGGCGGAACGATTGCCAGCATCGGGTTCATCATCTTCCTGGTAAACCTGGTCAGCACCCTGGGCTTGAAAACCGTGTTCTCGCTGGTCATCCCGGAAGGCAAAGGGAAAAAAGCACAACAGACGACGGGATCCGCCGAGTAAATAAAGAGAAATCAAGTCGTTCACATACCACCGGCAAATAAGCCGGTGGTATTTTGTCAACCAGGGGGTAAACTAAAACAGAAAAATTCGTAACACAAAAAATCGATCAAATATGGGTGGCTTCATTGTGATTCCTGCTATAATACATTCATGATCACGAATGTATTATCTCAACCCGAGCACCAGTTATCGCAACTGCTGACACAGATCCGCCATCCCGCGCGCATACAGATCCTGCTGATCATCGGAAACGGTGAAACCTGTGTTTGTCACGTGGAGGCTATCCTCGGTCTGCGCCAGGCAGCCATCTCGCAGCACTTGATGGCGCTGCGCAAAGCCGGGCTGCTCGCCACCCGGCGCGACGGTCGCCACATATACTACCGCCTGGCTAACCCCGAGGTGATCGACCTGCTGCATCACGCCGGCGCGCTGGTCGGGATCCCAACGGATGCGCTAGACCACTTCTCGATAAAGCCTTACCCCGAATGCTCTTGCCCGCAGTGCAACCCGGAACCCGGAAAAGACCCGATCTGCTGATGTAAATCCAATCGTCATGGAGATGAACAACATGGAAAATAAAAGTGTCACCAAACGCCTTTCATTTCTAGACCGCTTTCTGACGCTGTGGATCTTTGCGGCCATGGCAGTGGGAGTTGGGTTGGGGTACCTCTTCCCTCAGGCCGTTGAAGCCTTCAACAAAGCCGTGTCAGTAGGCACCACCAACATCCCCATCGCCATTGGGCTCATCCTGATGATGTACCCGCCGCTGGCCAAGGTGCACTATGATGAGCTGGGAAAGGTGTTCAGAAACTGGAAAGTGTTGGGGTTATCCCTCGTACAGAACTGGATCATCGGCCCGATTTTGATGTTCGCACTGGCGATCATCTTTTTGCGCGGCTACCCTGAGTACATGGCCGGGTTGATCATGATCGGCCTGGCGCGCTGCATCGCCATGGTCATTGTGTGGAACGAGCTGGCGAAAGGCGATACCGACTACGCAGCCGGGCTGGTGGCCTTCAACAGCATCTTCCAGGTGCTGTTCTACAGCGTGTACGCCTACGTTTTCATCACCGTGCTGCCCACCTGGTTTGGCCTGGAAGGAATGACCGTGCACATCACCATCGGTGAGATCGCCAAGTCGGTGTTCATTTACCTGGGCATCCCCTTTATCGCTGGCTTCATCACCAACAAGGTGCTCACACGCCTGAAAGGCAAGGAGTGGTTTTACAAGGTCTTCATCCCGAAGATCAGTCCCATCACACTTATCGCGCTGCTGTTCACCATCCTGGCCATGTTCAGCCTC
Source organism: uncultured Anaerolinea sp. (assembly GCA_964390015.1). Lineage (GTDB taxonomy): Bacteria > Chloroflexota > Anaerolineae > Anaerolineales > Anaerolineaceae > UBA6107. The sequence continues at coordinate 1,535 of CAYMGO010000127.1, forward strand.
AAGGGTAACCTCATTGTCACCATCCCATTGGATGTGGTGCGCATCGCCATTCCGCTGCTGATCTACTTCGTTGTCATGTTCCTGGTCAGCTTCGTGATGGGGAAAGCTGTCGGTGCTAATTACAAACAAACAACCACCCTTTCCTTCACCGCGGCTTCGAATAATTTTGAGTTGGCCATCGCGGTGGCGGTGGCGGTGTTCGGGTTGAATTCAGGCGAGGCGTTCGCGGCGGTGATTGGTCCGCTGGTGGAAGTGCCGGTGATGATCGGCCTGGTCAACGTGGCATTCTGGCTGCAGAAGAAATTGTTCAAAGGACGGTTGAGCGAAGGGACGCCGCTTACCGACATTTGTTAGCAATATGTTGACCCCACCAACAAATGCTCCGAGGTTATTACTTGTCCTTGACAGGATGATCAATACGTTTTATCATCATATTCAAGATATTGAATATCATGATACAAACCACTTCATCTGACTTTAAATTGCCGTCACAAGCCTTCAAAGCCCTCACCCACCCCGCAAGGCTGGCAATCCTGGAAATTCTGCGCGACGGCGAGCATTGTGTGTGTCACATGGAAGCGTACTTAGGTTACCGCCAGGCGTACATTTCACAACAGCTTTCCGTATTGAAAGAAAATGCTCTCATCCAGGATCGCAGGGACGGCTGGAATATTTTTTACAGCGTGACCAATGAAGGCATTTTCGATGTGCTGGACGCGATGTACCAACTGACCAGTGTAAAAAAACCCGAAATCGATCACCCCAGGTCACCCTGCTGCTGCCCGCATTGTGCGGCGGAATCCAGGTGATCTAAAGATCATTAACAGAAAAGGAACAAGGAGAAGTTCATGCTGAATATAAAAATCTTAGGGTCTGGTTGCGCGAACTGCAAGCGTCTGGAACAAATGGCACGCAAAGCGGTTGAAACACTGGGGTTGGAGGCCGAGTTTGAAAAGGTCACCGATTTTAACGAGATCATGAAATGGCCGATCATCTCTACCCCCGGCTTGGTCATCAACGATAAAGTGGTTTCTTCAGGACGCATCCCCAGCGACACCGAAATCACTGACTGGCTCACGCAGGCATAATTTAATGTGGGCGGTGATCATTTACCGCCCATTATTTTCCGCAAGAGATATCCAATAGCTTGAATATGATTGTGTAAGGCTGACACTACTATATGGAATCCATCCTCGCCTACATCGGCACACTGCTCTGGTCTGGCTGGACCGGGCTGCTGGATTACCTGGCCGCCCACGTACTCCTCTGCCTGGTGCCGGCTTTCATCATCGCCGGGTTCATGAGTTCGATGATCCCCAAGGAAGCCATTACCCGCTACCTGGGACCCAAAGCCTCCAAGTGGATCAGTTACCCGGCCTCTGCGTTTGGCGGGTTCATCCTGGCGGTATGCTCGTGCACCATCCTGCCGCTTTTCGCCGGCATCTGGAAGCGCGGCGCCGGGCTGGGTCCAGCCATCACCTTTCTCTTTGTCGGTCCGGCCATCAACATCCTGGCCATCACCTACACCGGTGCCGCCATCGGGTTTGACATCGCCCTTGCTCGCCTGATCCTATCCATCGTATTTGGTATCGTTATCGGTTTGCTCATGGCGTGGTTCTTCCGCAAGGAGGAAAAGTCGCGTGCGAATGAAATGGAAGCGAACGGTGCCTTCGATCAGACCGCCAAAGTAAAACCAATTGTTTGGCTGCTCTTCCTGCTGCTCATCGCGGTGCTGATCGTTGGTACGCTGCAGGTCGATCTGCTGACCGGTGTTTTTGCCTCGATCGATCTACCGATCAATTCAAATGGAGGGCTGGGCAGCTTCCTTACCTCACTCAACCTCACTTTCCAGGGCGCGCTTTTGATCGCAATGCTGGTGGTCATTGGTATCACCGCCTGGAAAGGTTTTGAAAAGATCCTCGACGGTTTTTCAAAATGGACCTACGCAGCTTTTGCCATGATCGCCCTCACCATCCTCATCGCTGCGCCAAAAGAGGAGGTGGGATCAATGGTGATCGGCTTGAACGGCCGCCTGATCGGGGAGGTCATCCTCCTCATCGCCATTTGGTTCGTCGCCAGCCGTTCATTCACGAAGGATGAACTCAGCGGCTGGGTGTGGGAAACCTGGAAGTTTGTCAAGCAGATCTTCCCGCTGCT
>CAYMGO010000128.1:0-3650 GCA_964390015.1 uncultured Anaerolinea sp.
GAACTGATCCTGCGCTTGGTTGCCAGCGAGACGCCCTCCACCTTCAAGCTGTACGAGGATGATGGTGTGACCACTGCCTATCAGGATGGGCAGTTGCGCACCACAGAGATCACTCAGCAGCAGGAAGGCAGGCGCGTGACCGTAGTTGTCGCGGCGGCTCACGGCACATTTGAGGGTGCCGGCAGTACGCGCGATACGCAATTGCAGCTGGCGGCGGATTTTAGTAAAAAACCAGCGAGTGTGCTGCTGAACGGTTCGCTGCTGACCGAAGCATCTTCAGTGGAGGAGTGGGAACAGATGGACAGCGGTTGGTTCTATTCCATGCAGCACCAGGTGCTGGTGAAGTCCGGCCGGATGGATGTTGGCGCAGAAAAGCGATTTGAGATCAATTATTGAAATGACTGTTACTTAACGGTTGAACGAATGGAGAATCATGGCGCATAAACAAATACTGCGTGTAGGGGTCATTGGCTGCGGCGGCATCGCGCAGATGATGCACCTGCCGTTTTTGGAGAAAAACACCGACTGTTTTGAGGTCGTGGCTTTATGCGATCTCTCCGTTAAAGTGTTGAAGGCGCTGGGTGAACGCTACCGCGTACCGCCGGAAGCGAGGTTCACAAATTACCGTGACATGCTGGCGGTGAACCTGGACGCCGTGGTGGTGACCACCAGCGGTGATCACACCCTTCCGGTGCAGGCAGCGCTGCAAGCCGGGGTGCACGTGTTTGTAGAAAAGCCCTTGTGCTATTCCCTGGCGGAGGCGGATGGGCTTGTGGAATTGGCGCGTGCGATGAATCGTAAATTAATGGTGGGGTACATGAAGCGCTACGATCCTGCTTATAGGTATGCGCAGCAGTTGTTGGATGGGATGGGTGAGCTGCGTTACGTACAAATCAACACTCTGCACCCGGAAGAAGAAGGGTACCTGAACTTCCAGGGGATCATCGCGGCGGATGACGTCGAACCGGAACAGCTCGGCGGGCTGCGTGAGCAGGCGGCTTGTGCCATCACCGCTGCCATCGGGGAAATTCACTCCTACCTGCGCGCCCAGTACACGGATGTGCTGCTGGGAAGCATGGTTCACGACGTCAACGCCATGCGCGGCCTGCTGGGTGAACCGGAGGAGGTGCTTTTTGCCGAACACTGGCCGCGCGGAGAAAAGCCGGGCGGCATTACCACCACCTTGCGTTACCCCGGCGCGCTCCGTGTGGTTTATACCTGGGTCTTCCTGGCAGAACTTCGCGATTACTTCCAGGAGATCGCCCTCATGTCTGCCAGCCAGCGCTTGCGCCTGCAGTTCCCCTCGCCATACCTCAGGCATTTTCCAACCCCCCTGCTGCACCAATATATGAAGGAAGGCACTGCAGTTGAGAATAGGATCATCGTATCTTACGAAGAAGCATTCGAGCAGGAATTGCTGGCGTTTCATGATTGCATTGTGAACGACCGCCAGCCGATCACTGATGCAGCGGATGCGCGCGCGGATATCGCTGTGCTGCAGCGCATTCTATCTGCGCTGCAACCTGAGGGACTTGGGGGAGAGGCTGCCCGGCATCACCGTGGATTGGAGTGAGATGCGCATTGCCCTGCACGGCTCCAGTTTTGTTGCCAGCCGTTTCGGTTACCACCCTCCCGGCTCCTGGGAGCAATGCGTTGGCGCGCTAAACAACCATTTTGCCCCGCTTGAAACCTTCGTGCCGCGCTTTCACGCGCTCGTTGCACAGGTGGGAGGGCTCGGATTTACCCGCATGGATGTATGGCAGCCGGCCGAACTTAACTGGCAGTGGGCTACACCGCAGCACATCACGGGTGCTGTGGAGGTGCTGCGCGGATTTGGGATAACGGTATCCAGCCTGGCGGGTGAATTTGGCGAGACGCGTGCAGAATTCGCGTCTGCCTGCTTGCTGGCCAAAGGTATCGGCGCTCCGCTGTTGAGCGGCACGACCACGCTTTTTCACTCCGACAGGGATTTTGTGATCGAGAAGCTCAAGCAAAATCAACTCAGACTGGCGATCGAGAACGAAGTGGAACTGACTGCCGGGGAAATGCTGGCAGAGATCGGCGATGGCGGCGAAGGGGCAATCGGTACGGCTGTGGATACCGGTTGGTATGCCACACACGGCTACGACCCGGTGCGCGCCATCTGCGAACTGGGTGATCACATCTTCCATGTGCATCTCAAGGACGTGCTGCCGGGGGATTTGCATCTCAATTGCGGCTATGGCCAGGGCAGTGTGCCGGTCGAGGAGTGCGTGAGGGCGTTGCTGGAGATCGGTTACGACGGCGTGGTTAGCATTGAGAATCACGCGCTGGATCACGACCCCTGCTCTGAACTGCTGCAGGCGCGGGAACTGGTTGAAAGCCTGCTTATTTGAAACGGATTTGGAAGTGAGCATAGACTAATGAGCCTGATCGAGGAGATCCACGAACAACCCGATGCGATCCGCAGATTGCTGGAATCGCAAACCGAAGCCATCACCACCATCGCCGACCAGGTGCGGGCACGCGGGGTTGATTACGTTTACCTCGCCGCCAGGGGCACCTCGGATAACGCGGGCAAGTACGCCCAGTACCTGTTTGGCGCGGTCAACCGCCTGCCGATGGCACTGGCAGCCCCATCTTTGTTCAGCCTTTACCACCAGCCGCCGCTGCTAAAAGATGCGCTTGTCGTTGGTGTTTCACAATCCGGCAGGTCGCCGGATATCATCAGCGTGATGGAGGAAGCCAGGCTGCAGGGCGTGATGTCGCTGGCGGTGACCAACAGTCCCGTCTCGCCCATGGCAGACGCTGCAGAGTTCATCCTCGATATCAGCTGTGGACCGGAGAAAGCAGTGGCAGCCACCAAGTCGTACACCTCCTCGCTGGCGGCGCTGGCGCTGCTCTCTTCTGTGCTGGCAGGAGATGAGGATATGCGCCGCGCGCTAGAGCGGGTGCCGGGCTGGATGGAAGAGATGCTGGCGCAAGAAGAAGCGATTGCGCGCCATGCTGAGTTTTACCGCTCGATGGACCGATGTGTGCTCCTCGGGCGCGGCTACAACTATTCGACCGTGTACGAATGGTCACTAAAGCTCAAGGAACTGGCAGGCGTGATGGCTGAGCCCTATTCCTCGGCCGATTTCCTGCACGGACCCATCGCCATGGTGAAGGGGGATTTCCCTGTTTTCACCGTCGTGCAAGGTGGCAGTGCCTACCCGCCGCTTTACGAGTTGCTGCAACACCTGCAATCTGACCGTCAGTTGGGAATCTTTTCCATTACTGACAGCAAGGAGGTGATTAACCTCTCACGCGCTGCCCTGCGCATTCCGGCTGGGGTGCCTGAGTGGTTGACGCCGCTTATCGCTATTATCCCCGGGCAGTTGTTTGCCTATCACCTCACCCGCCTCAAGGGTCTTGACCCCGATAACCCTGCCGGACTGACCAAGATCACCCGGACCCAATAAAAAAAACAACCGGGTGAAAACCCGGCTGTTTAAGTGTGGATTACGGACGGTCACGACAATAACGGTAGAATTAGCCTGTCTACGTCCGCTTCAATACTTTGCAGTGCGATATTCCTGTGAACAGACCATTCCTCACTGTGGGTCACACTATGGCCGGGCTTTAATTCCACCAGCGGCGCGAGCGTTTCAAGTTCCAGGATGTCTTTATCC
>CAYMGO010000129.1:0-3602 GCA_964390015.1 uncultured Anaerolinea sp.
TCAGCGGCTGGGTGTGGGAAACCTGGAAGTTTGTCAAGCAGATCTTCCCGCTGCTGATCATTGGTGTCTTCGCCGCGGGCATTGTCAAGGTCATCATCCCCGAAGCCTGGGTGCGCACCATCGCCGGGCAGAATACTATCTGGGCGAACATGGTTGGTGTGCTATTTGGCGTGTTCATGTACTTCCCCACCCTGGTGGAGGTACCGATCGCGAAAATGTTCCTCGACCTGGGCATGGCACGCGGTCCGCTGCTGGCTTACCTGCTCTCTGACCCTGAACTTTCGCTGCAATCCATACTTGTTCTTAATGGAATCATGGGGAAGAAAAAGACCGCAGTCTATGTATCGCTGGTAGCCGTGATGAGCACACTGGCGGGCTATATTTTTGGCTTGGTCATCGCCAGCACATAATTTAATAATGAGAGACGATTAGAAGATGTCACTTTTCTTTGCTATTAGCATCTGTATAGTAGATAACCAACCAAGGACAGAAAGCAATTTGTGACACTATATGAGCATAAATGACTCCAATTACGATGTTCTTATCATCGGCGGCGGACCCGCGGGAGCAACTGCGGCAATTTACACCGCCCGCGCCGGGTTAAAAACGCTGGTGATCGACAAGGGCTTAACCGCCGGCGCTCTGGGTATCACCGGCAAGATCGCCAATTACCCGGGGTTGAATGCGGAAGTGAGCGGCGCGCAGCTGCTGGAGAACATGCGCAACCAGGCGCGTTCCTTCGGGGCGGAATTTGTCTCAGACAAAGTGATCGGCGTTGACCTGCTTTCAGAGCAAAAAACCGTTTTTGGCAACAGCGGCACTTACAGCGGCCGCGCGGTGATCATCGCCACCGGCTCAATGGGGCGCGGTTCCCGCGTAAATGGCGAAGACGAACTGCTCGGGCGCGGCGTCTCTTACTGCGCAACCTGTGATGCGGCTTTCTTCCGGGGTACAGAAGTGTTAGTAGCCGGCAACAGCGACGAAGCCATTGAAGAAGCCCTGTTCCTCACCAGGTTTGTCAACCGTGTTCACTTTCTCAGTCCCACGCCTGAACTCAAAGCGCCGCAGCACCTCATCGATGAGATCAGCGCGAACCCCAAAGTTCAAATCTACAAAGGAGCGAGCCTGAAAGAGGTTATCGGCGAGGGCAAGGTGGAGGCTGTGAGATTCGTGGAACGTGGTCAGCCAGAGCAGGTGCTGCCGGTCAGCGGAGCCTTCATATACCTGCAGGGCGGCAAGCCCATCACCGATTTCCTGGTCGGGCAGCTTGACCTCAGCGAGAGCGGATGCCTGTTAGTGAACGAGGAATATCAAACCGCAATTCCGGGCGTATTTGCGGTGGGCGATATCCTGTGCAACCACATCAAGCAGGCCGTGGTCGCTGCGGCTGATGGGGCGATCGCCGGTATGGCGGTAGAGAAAACACTGCGCGGACGCAAGCAGATTTCTGTTGATTGGTCAAAATAATCATAAAATCAATTTTTTAGGAGAAATAAAATGAACGAACCCGTACATGTAACCGATGATGCTTTCGAAAAAACCGTTTTACAATCCACCCTGCCGGTTGTAGTGGATTTCTGGGCACCATGGTGCGGTCCCTGCCGCATGGTCGCTCCGATCCTGGATAAGATTGCCAGGGATTACGAGAACAAGGTAGTGGTTGCCAAGGTCAATACCGATGAAAATAACCAGTGGGCGATGAAATACGGCGTCCAGGGTATCCCGACGATGCTTTTTGTGGCAAACGGCAAGGTGGTGCACCAGCAGGTCGGCGCCATGCCCGAAGCGATGCTGAGGGACGTGCTCGACCAGTTCCTGTCGATCGTGGCCGAGACAGAAAAAGCGCAATAAGCGAAAACCCCTGCGCTAAATTGGAAGGACCAAAAACCACCCGCGGGTGGTTTTTGGTTTGAATGAACCACTTCTTTTCCAGAAACAGGAAAAGGTCCGCATTCCCTGACCGTTAATGGTAAAATTATGGACAATTATTATGTATTTAGGTATATATACTACTTGGATACAACAGGTAGATCACACATGAAAAATGGAGGAGACACTATGGAAGAAAAAACAAACAGGATCATCGTAGTGGGTTCAGGATCAGCGGGTTTCCTGGCAGCGCTCGCCGCAAAAGAAGCCGGCCTTGACCCGATCATCCTGGAGAGTACAGGTAAGTTAGGCGGCTCATCCGCCATGTCTGGTGGCGGGGCGTGGATTCCCAATAACCCGTTGATGCGCAGGGCTGGTGTTGAAGATTCTTACGAAAAAGCTCGCAATTACATGGATATCACCATCGGCGATGTCGGCCCCGCCAGCTCCTCTGAACGCCGCGACACCTACCTGCGTGAAGGCCCGAAGATGGTGGAATGGCTTGAAAGCCTGGGGATGCGCCTGCACTACGGCAAAGGCTACGCAGATTACTATCCTGAACTCCCCGGCGGCACACCCATCGGTCGGCTGGTGGAACCTGAACCGTTCGACCTGAAGAAGCTGGGTGAATGGAAGGACAAGATCAACATCTCCATCTCCATTCCCGTGTACACCCTGGATGGGGTCAAGATAGCACTCTCCATGCGCTCATTAGCGGCCTTCCTGCACACAGCCAATGTCATCGGCATCCGCACGCTGGGCAACCTGCTCATCGGAAAGAAACTGGCAGGGATCGGCGGTGCGCTGATCGGCCAGCTAACCCACCTCGCGCTGCAACGCCATATCCCCTTATGGTTGAACACGAAGTTGGTTGAATTGATCCACGAAAACGCTGAGGTAAAAGGTGTTATCGTGGAAAAGGACGGCAAACGGACCGAACTGCGCGCTAAAGCAGTGATTCTCACCGCGGGCGGTTTCCCTCACAATAACGAGATGCGTCAAAAGTACCACCCGCACCCCATCACCACCGATTGGACAGTCGCGCACAAAGGCAATACCGGCACCGCTATCCAGGCGGGAATCAACATCGGCGCGGCGACCGCCCTGATGGATGATGCCTGGTGGGGTCCATGCTTCATCGATAGCAAGGGTACGTCACAGTTCATGATCTGGGAACGCTCCTTTCCCTTTTCCATCATCGTCGATAAATCCGGCAAGCGCTTCATGAACGAATCCGCTTCTTATGTGGATTGCGGTCATTGGCAGTACGAGCGCAACAAGGAAGTACCCGCTATTCCCGCATACCTCATCTTTGACCAGCACCACCACAAGTACTATCCGCTGGGTGTGGGGCTGCCGGGGGCTGAACCCAAGGAGTATTTCGAATCCGGAATGCTCACCAAAGCAGATACGCTGGCGGAACTCGCCGGAAAGATTGGCGTTGACCCCAGAGGGCTAGAAGAGACTGTGGCACGCTTCAACCAGTTCGCGGTCAATGGTAAGGATGAAGACTTCCACCGGGGAGACAGCGCCTACGATCGCGTCTACAGCGACCCGAAGGTGAAACCCAACCCCAACCTGGCACCGCTGACCAAACCACCTTTCTATTCAGTAAAGGTCTGGCCGGGTGACCTGGGCACAAAGGGCGGGCTACTGACCAACGAATTCGCACAGGTGCTGCGCGAGGACGGCGGTATCATCAAGGGTCTTTATGCCGCCGGTAATTCCTCCGC
>CAYMGO010000130.1:0-3481 GCA_964390015.1 uncultured Anaerolinea sp.
GTTCGGCCTTGCTCACAAGCGCGTCCACCTCGGCGCGGCTATCGGCGGTCAGCGAAAGGATCACCTCGATTGTTTTGCTGGTATCGGCGATATCCCTGGCGACGAAGGTCTTAAAGAAGTCCTTCACCAGCAGCATGGCGTAGATATCCTCGCTGATGACCAGGCAGGCAGCGTTCTCATCGGTGAACTGGGGGTTGAAGGTGTACCCCAATGCGGAAAAAAAAGCCATTGACTTTTTCAGATCACTTACCGGTAAATTCACGAAAATTTTAGTGTTCATTCGTTGCTCCTTTCATATCTTTCCGGGCTGAGTTACCTGTTTATCTTACAATTAAGATAAATAATATCATATATTAATGAAATCAATGGGGTTAATGAGACCCGCGAAAGGACTGTTAACGCGGCACGTAACTTGCACCCTAATTCCTCTGAACGCTGCGCGTGACGAGGTATATTATGAAAAAAGTAACGCTGAGATCCATCATCCTGATAACGCTGTTGCTGCTGCTGGCGCTGCTGGCTGGCGGCTGCTCGGTGCTGCCCGAGGAGGGGGAGCCTGAGGAAGGGCAGCTGCCGCTGCCCAAGTCGCTATCGAGCGCGGCTGAGATCGAGCTCTCCAATCAAATCCAGGAGGAGGCAGCCGGCCGCGAGGATGTGCTGGCTTTCATCGTCTACCGGGTTGTGGTTGACAGTGTGGACTTCTCAAAGGACGGCAGCCTGGCGCTGGCCTGGCTGGCGCTGGTAGATAAGGAAACAGGGTACGTGCAGCCGGGTGAACCGGGCCTGGTGATCGCGCAAAAAACAGATAACCCCGAAAAACCCTGGCAATTGATCTTCCAGGCAGACAGCAATTTTGCTGACGTACTGAATGCCGTGCCGGATGAGATGCTCTCCGCGGAGAGCAAGGAGCACTACCTGCCCGGTTTACAGAAGGAACAAAAGGCCGGCAAGGTTTACGATGGTTACCGCCTGCCATGGCCAAAGGGGCAGACGGTGCGCGTGACCGGCAGCATCGGACATGTGTACACTTATAAATCCTGCCCGTCCACGTGTCTGTACGCCTTCGACTTCGCCAACGGCACCATGTTCGACGTGGTGGCGGTACGGCAGGGCACGGTGAAGTACGCGGTTTGGAAGTACGAGAACGGCAACACCAAGAACGCCAATTACATTGTGCTGGAGGATACCACCACCAGCCCCACCACTTACCAGGTGTACCTGCACCTGGCGCAAAACAGCATTCCCGCCGAACTGCGCAAGGTAGGGGCAAAAGTGGTACAGGGGCAGTTCCTCGGTAAAGCCGATGATACCGGTTATTCCACCGGGCACCACCTGCACTTCCATGTGCACACCAACCCCGAAGATTACTGGGGCAAGTCGGTGGACATAGTCTTTGAGGATGTACCCATTAACGGCGGACGCCCGCGCACATGTTCTGAGTCGGGTGCCTTCCCGCAGTTGGGCGATGACTGCATGCCAGGTAACCGCCTGGTTTCAAACAACGGTGATTCAGCCCCGCCCACTGGCGGTATCACCAGTCCGGAAGCCGGCGCCAGGATAAAGGCTCCAACCCTCAATGTGAATGGTTGGATGAAGGATGACATCGGCGTGCAGAGCGGTCAGTTGATGTATAAAACCGTGGGCGCGTGGAAGCCGATCGGCAAAGCCATTACCAAGGCCAAGTTCTCCACCACGATCGACCTGTGCGAGGCGCGCATCCCCAATGGTGATTTCAAGCTAACACTGGTGGTTACCGACCGGGCTGGCAATGTGGCGACCAAGATCGGCAGGATGGACTTAACCAAGAAGTACGATTGCCCGCCGTTGCCGCCTGTATGCACGCCAGCGGCTGACGAGGTGGTGCTGCATAACGATACCGAGTTCCAGGGCAGCTGCCAGCTATTAAAACTGGGTGAATACGCTGACCTGGCAGGACTGGAGCAGGTCAAGAACGACCAGGCGCTGTCCATCCAGGTGGGGGCGGGGGTTACGGCGATGGTGTACAGCGAATCCAACTTCGCAGGCACGATGGAACTCTTCCAGGACGGCGATGATAACCTGGCGAACAATCTCATTGGCGCCGGAACGGCGTCTTCCATAAAAGTGGTAAATCGCATGGTGCTGCCCACACCACCAACCCTTACACTACCGGAAATCATTACCGATGAAACCCTCCTGGCTGTGGAATGGTCGGTTGAGGAGGGCTCAGAATCACGTGGCCGATTGACAGGTGCTAAGGGCTTCATCAGGACGGTAGACTGGCAGACGACCGGTACCTGGCAGGTAGGGACGCTGCCGGTAGGCGATTATAAACTGACCGTGGAAACCCGCAACCTGCTGGGAAGCGCCACCACCACGCAGGAATTTACTGTGAACTCGTCAGCTGTACCCCCGAGCATGCGCATGGATGCGCTGCCGCAAACCTACGGTTCGAGCGCCATCAAGTTGAGCTGGGTGGTAGAGAGCGCTGCAGAAGAGGTGGAGCGTTTCGAACTGCAGGTGCGGGAAGGAAAGGGTGATTGGAAGGATTACAAGGAAGTGATCAAAGGCACAGCGCGCAGCCTGGTTTACTGGGGGACGCTGGATCAGGTGTACGAGTTCCGTATGCGCGCGGTGAACAAGCTCGGTGTGGCCGAAAAATTCACGGATAAACCGGAAACCTTTACGTTAATTTTGCCTGATTGCACCGGCGATGACGCTGAAAGCAGCGGAGATAACAAGCGCGGCAGCGCTCCACTGGTGAGTGGCAGCGCGCCGGTGACGCACAACTGGTGCCCGGCGGGAGATGTGGATTGGGTGCGCTTTGAGGCCAGGACCGGCGACAGCTTCGTACTGCGCGCAGAACCACGCGGCAGCGCAGCAGCAGCGGTCATTCAGCTGTACGCGGCGGGCAGCGAGGTGCTGCTGGGAGAGGCCCGTCCGATCAACACGGACAGCAAGACGCTGCTCAGCTGGATAGCCCCGAAAGACGGCACGTACTACGTGAAGTTGAGCCCGGCTGACGCGCGCATCGCTGGTGTGGAAGCGGTGTACGACTTCACGGTGGAAAAGAAGAGCAGTGTGAAACCGCTTTGGTTCGTGATCTTCTCAGCGATGGTTTCGGCAATGATGGGAGGCGGTTACGCGGCTGCCAAGAAGGTACAGAAAACGAGAAAGCAGCAAAAGAGCCGCCACGTGGGGTGGTAGTTTGACGGGTTTTGATGATGGGATGGGCGGGATGCAACCCGCCCATTTTTCTGAGGTTTGGTGAGATCAGGTTGGGGTTGGTTCCAAACCAGCCCCAACAGGAACCGATTGACTGAGAATACCATAATCCGAAAAACAGATGACGAAAATCGTCAATAACTTAATCCGGGATGGATGAAATCTGCTATAGTAATGGGGATTTCAGCATTACACAACGAGGTGGGGTTTTGAGGTTTATTACCCTGACGACGGATTTCGGGAACAAGGACGGCTTCGTGGGGACGATGAAGGGCGT
>CAYMGO010000131.1:0-3339 GCA_964390015.1 uncultured Anaerolinea sp.
TCCTCGTGAGTAATTTGAATGCAATCTTCCCAGCCGCGGTAATTGATCTTTTCGATTTTCATGTTTCAGCCTCAATACTTTTTTACATTATAACGATAATCTGAATACATTATGAAGAGACACCTTCGCAAGGTGTCTCTCTGGTTTAATAAAAAGTGCTTATCTACTCACGCTGAACCCAGAAGATAAACGAACAGGTTTTCTCGGTAAACTCCTTATACCCGGGCAGGGTCTACATCATGTTTTGCGCCAACGACATGCCTGTACCACATACAACAGCGGCGTCACGAGGATGGGTCTGGTTGCTATCCACCTGCCACTGGCGGATCTTTCAGTTACGTCTTGGAGCTAATTACAGCAAACCCGTAAGCACCGGGGCCGATGTGCGCGCCGATGACGGGCGTGATATCTTCGGTCATCAGGTCACCGCCCGGCAGTAAATGAGCAGCGGCTTCCTTCAGTTCCTTGACGCGCTCGCTGGCGTTGGTGTGCACCAACGCAACCCGTTCAATGGGACCAACCGCTTCGAGCATTTCCACGATGCGCCTCATGGCTCTATCGCGAGTGCGAACCTTTTCATTGCCGGGCAGACCATCATGCATGGTGAGGATGGGTTTGATCTGCAGCAGCGAACCCAGGTTGCTCACCCAGCGGTTCATGCGACCGCTGCGCTTTAAGAATTCCAACGTATCCAGTGCGGCGAAAACATGGCTGCGCTTGATCTGGTCATTGATCGCCGCCATGATGTCTGTAAGTGAATGACCTAACGAAGCCAGTTTGGCGGCGGTCTCCACCAGGAAACCGGTTCCCAGGCTCAACTGGTGACCGTCGATGACGTGAATGGCAGCGGAAATGGTCTCCTGGGCGGCTGCGCGCGCCACGTTCACCATGGCGCTGAGCGACTCGGAGATGTGAATGGAAAGGATATCCGTGGCACCTTCTTCAGCCAGCGCGTCGTAAATGGCCTTGAACTTGAGCGGAGAAGGTACCGCTGTGGTAGGGTGGGTCGGAAAATCCGGCAGTTGTTTGTAAAACTCCTCGCGTGTGATGTCGATCCCGTCCAGAAATTCCATCTCTCCCACATTAATATAAAGCGGGACAACCTTAATGCCGTACTGCGCAATGGTTTCAGCGGGAAGATCGCAGGTGCTGTCAGTTACGATTTTGATGGTCATTTCTCCCTCCTAGATTACCAGTATAACCCCAAAGACGATTTCTATTGCCAGGCTGATGATGTTGGAACTGTCGTATGATTTGTCGAAGATCATCGAAAACAGGCGTGCCACAGCGATCGCCAGGTAACCGATGCCCAGCATGCGGTAGGAGTTGCCTTTTAGAATCAACGGTGCGATACCGAGCCCGATGAAGAGCCCGCCGAAGATCGAGCGTATTTCAGAGATACCGCGTACGCCGTTGGCGATGAGCCCGGTGAAGCCGTAAACCGCGTCCGGTTTGACCAGGGCCAGCAGACCGGTGAGGGCGGTACCAGCAGCGGCAATGATCTTTAGAATCATGAGTATATTCATTTATCCTCCTTTTTTACCATTAATCTGGTCAAGCAATTCGAACAGTTCGCTGTTCTCCGGGATGTCGGACATGGAGTGCCCGTAATGCACATAGCGGGCGATGCCAGCTTTGTCCACGATCACCTGGGCTGGCATCCTGCCCATCTTGAACAGGTTCACTTCCTGCCCGTATAACTTTAGTACGCTGGCTTTTGGATCAGGCAGCCCAATGAAGGGCAAGTCGTTTTTCAGCCAGTAATCTTCAAATGCTTCCGCGTTCTCAGGTCCTGCCACGATCACTTTTGTTTCACGCTTTTCAAATTCAGTAAAGTCCAGGCGCAACTGCGCCATGTGCCGCTGGCAGAATGGTCACATGAATCCGCGGTTAAAAACCAGCAGGATGTTGGCTTTCCCTTTGAATTCTGATAGTTGTACTGGCACGCCCTTGAAGTTTTCAAGTGAAAAATCAGGAGCGGGCTTGTCGATGTTGACGCGAGGCATTTGATTCTCCTATACTATTGAACCCCATATTGCTTAATTGTATTCACAACTTAAAAACATATGTGAATAATTACCAGGCACCTTCGAGTGATGGTTTTTTCATGAAGACCGCGGCAATCAGCGTGGCTGCCACCAGAACAAACACGATCCATGCAGGAGTGGCTACACCCACGGTCGCGGCGTGCTTGAGCGCAATGCCGGCGACTGCCCACAGGATGACGAGCGCGTAACCCACGTCACGCCGGGAAAAGTTCACAAGCGCGGCAATGACGAGCACGGCCGCAAGCATGATCCACATCCAGGCAACTGCAGAGATGCCGAAACCGTCCCATTTCAGGTAATCCAGCAGGGAGGTCAGGTTGGCAACGGTGGCGACGGTGATCCAGCCCAGGTAAATGCTGAAGGGCAGGTGCACCGCCAGCTTTTCAGCGCGAGAAACCTTCACGCGGTTGACGCCCAGGCGCAGGTAGGTGACGATGAGGGTGAGTAAGAGTACCAGCATGGCGATGATCGTGAGCGGGAAGGCCTCGTAATGCCACAGGAAGATCCAAACGCTGTTGGCGAGGCTGCCCAGCACGATCCACCAGCCGGTGGCGCGCAGGCGCGGGTTCTCTCGCTGCGAGGGCAGTGCCTGGAAAATGGCAAAAGCGATCAGGCCGACATAGATGAGCCCCCAAATTGAAAACACGTACCCTGCCGGGGTGAAGTAGACCTCGAAGCGGTCTGAGATCTCACCGGTGTTCTGTCCGTTTAGCGGCAGAGCGTTGGCGAGTGTGTTCACCACGATGGTGACCACGATGGATAAAATAACAGCGATTTGTCGTACTTTGTCTTTCATGTTCTTCTCCTCTTTGGGGGTTTACCCCAGCGATGATGTAATCTTTACGGTTATGCCAGATCCTTTAGGGCTGACTCAATTTCCGTAAAGTTGAAGCCGAAACCAAGACCGGTCAATTTTTCTGAAGATGCGCGCTGCCCATCCAGCACCATGGTGCTCATCTCACCGAGCACGAGGCGCAACACGAAGGCCGGCACGCGCATGAAGGTCGGCCGATGCATTACTTTACCGGCTGCGCGCGCAAATTGTTGATTGGTGACAGGCTGCGCTGAAATGTTGAAGGCGCCGCGCGCGGCCGAGTTTTCGATAATGAAACGGATGGCGCGAACTTCGTCTTGTATGTGCACCCAGGAAAGCCACTGGTTCCCTTTGCCCAACGGACCGCCCACAAAAAGCCTGAAGGGCAGCAGCATGAGACCCAGAGCGCCGCCTTTTTTGCTCAGCACCACGCCGGAGCGAATGATCGCCCGCCGCACCCCCAGCGCTTCTACTGCC
>CAYMGO010000132.1:0-3257 GCA_964390015.1 uncultured Anaerolinea sp.
GCGGCGTCGCGGGTATAGACCTTGCTCTTCAGGCTCATATCGAGCACACCTGCGAAGGCGATGGTCATCTTGGTGTCCAGTTTCTCCAGCACTTCTTCCCTGGTCCAGTAATAGTTCATGTCGTTCTGCACACCTTCGAAGTAAGAGACCGTCACACCACCCGCGTTGCACAGGAAATCAGGGACAACAAAGATGCCGCGTTCCTTGAGCACTTCATCCGCCTCGGGCGTGGTAGGTCCGTTGGCTCCTTCGGCCAGGATCTTGACGCGCGGGCTGATAAGCTTGACGGAGTCGCCATTGATTTGCCCTTCAAGCGCTGCCGGGATGAGCACGTCCACGTCTTTGCTGATCCAGGCGCCGCCATCTTCGATGATATAACCCGCTTCGCGCGCCTTGGCTTTATCTACTGTACCATACTGGTCGGTGATGGTCATCAGGAAGCGCGGATCGATACCGTCCACTTTGCTGACGGTGTAGGAGACCTTGTCTTCGCGGTCGTAGTATGAAATGCAGATTACCTTACCCTTGAGCATTTCAGTGAAGCCAATGGCTGCGTACTGCGCCACGTTGCCGAAGCCCTGGATGGCTGCGGTGCACTGGCTGGAATCCAGTTTAAGGTGCTTCATGGCTTCGCGTACAGTGAAGATGACGCCGTAACCGGTGGCCTCGGTGCGTCCGAGCGAGCCACCCCCGCCCAACGGCTTGCCGGTGATGACGCCGGGGGTGAACTCACCAACCAGCTTGGAGTACTCGTCCATCATCCAGCCCATCATTTGCGGGGTGGTGCCTACATCAGGAGCTGGAACATCCTGGCGGTTGCCAATATTGCGCCACATCACGTCCACCCAGCCGCGTACCAGGCGTTCTTTTTCGCTGGTTGAGAGTGTGGAAGGATCAACCACCACACCTCCCTTGCCGCCGCCCAGTGGGATATCCGCGACAGCGCATTTCCAGGTCATCCATGTAGCCAGCGCGCGCACGGTATCGATGGTCTCCGCGGGATGGAAGCGAATACCGCCCTTGTTGGGTCCACGGGCGTCATTGTGCTGTACACGGAATCCCTGGAACATCCTGAGGGTGCCGTCATCCATGCGCACAGGGATGCGGAAGGAAAATTCACGCAGCGGCCAGCGCAGAATTTCCCGCACCTGCGGGTCCAGCTTGAGCAACTCAGCCACGTTATCAAATTGCTTTTGAGCCATTTCGAATGCATTGATCGAGGTTGCCATTCAGTTCACTCCTTTACTAAATTTGGAATAGTAATTGACAAGATAAAAATAAAACGGGCACACCGGTCCTGTGCCCGCTTTCACGCGTGATGAGTGGGGTAAATTTCCACACAAATCCCTCCTTAATTCAGTACATTTATAGGATATACGAGAATGAATAACGCGTCAATATGATGAATATCAGGTTTTATTTTAATTTGTTTTGTGTCCTTACTGGTCATTACCCTGTAAGTTTTTCGCGTTGCCCAGTTGTTTTTCAAGTTCCTCTTTCAGAACAGCAGGACTGGCTTTCCCGCTGGCAGCGCGCATCACCTGACCGAAGAACCAGTTGGTAAGTGTCTCTTTGCCCGCCAGAAAACTGGCGAGTTCCGCGGGGTTGGCAGCTATTACTTCTTTCACCAGGTTTGAGATCAAATCCGCATCAGTGACCTGGGCCAAGCCTTTCTTCCTGATCACATCAGCAGCAGAAGCACCGCTGGACAGCATTTCTGCCAGCACCAGCTTGGCCGTGTTTTGATTGACCCCACCAACCTCCAGCGTGTCCAACAGCTCCGCAAGATCGCGCGGGCTTGCTTTGAGATCAGAAAACGCCACGCCAGACTGGTTGAGAAAGGCGAACAGCTCGCCTGTGATCCAGATAGCCGCTGTGCGCGGTGAAGCCTTGTTGAGCGTCGCTACGCAGGCTTCAAAGTAATCCGCGATCTCACTATCGGATGTGAGAATGGCGGCTTCAGCCGCTGCCAGTTTGTACTGCTTTCGCATGCGCTGCGCTTTGGCGCGCGGCAATTCGGGTATGGCGGAGCGAATTTGTTCAACCCAATCCGTTTCAACCACCAGCGGCGGGATATCCGGTTCGGGAAAATAGCGGTAATCATGCGCTTCTTCTTTGGATCGCTGCACGTAAGTGCGCTGGTTCTCTTCGTCCCAACCCAGTGTTTCCTGGCTGATCACTTCCCCTTTTTCCAGCAGGACCGCCTGTCGCTCCAGTTCGTACGCCACTGCGCGCTCCATTGCCCTGAAGGAGTTGAGGTTCTTTATTTCAACACGGGTGCCCAGTTCTTCGCTACCGGCGGGGCGGATGGAGACATTGGCTTCAAAGCGGATCACGCCTTTTTCCATGTCACCCGAGTTAACCCCCACCGCACGCAGGATCGCCCGCAAACCTGTGGCATAGGCGCGCACCTCCTCAAGCGAGTGCATGTCCGGTTCGGAGACGATCTCCAGCAAGGGCACCCCGGCGCGGTTCAAGTCCACCAGGGAGTAGTCCTCTCCGTTACCGCTGACATGGGTGAGTTTGCCGGTGTCCTCTTCAAGGTGCGCCCGCCGTACGCGGATTGCGCATTCACCTTGCGCTGTGTCAACGATCAAGCGACCGTTCACCGCCAGCGGTTGCTCGTACTGTGAGATCTGATAGCCCTTGGGCAGGTCGGGGTAGAAGTAATTCTTGCGGGCAAAAATGGAGGTATGCATGACCTCGCATTCGAGCGCCAGCGCCATGCGAATGCCGTACTCCACCGCGCGCTGGTTTAGCACGGGCAGGGTGCCGGGCATGCCGGCGCATACCGGGCAGACGCTGCTGTTGGGGGGGGCGCTTGTGGTATCTACGACGCGGCAACCGCAGAACATTTTCGTCCGCGTCGCCAGTTCAGCGTGTACCTCAAGCCCAATGACTGGTTCGTATCTCATGATGTAGGTGATTTTATCACGGAAGGGGCGGGCGACCGCGCTGCCGACGTGACCGTTGCGTGCTACAATAGCCATAAACAACCCGGCAACACAAGGTGAGGTGAAAATGCTGCTGTGTATCGATATCGGCAATACCAACATCAAGCTTGGCCTGTATAAAGGGGAGAAACTGGTCACGCACTGGCGTATTTACACCAATGAGAACAAGCTGGCGGATGAGTACTCGGTGCTGCTGCTCTCTTTATTTGAAAGCGAGAACATCAACAAGAGCGAGATCGACGGCTGCGCCATTTCCTCGGTGGTACCAGAGCTGACCATCGCGTTCAGAGACCTGGTCAAGCG
>CAYMGO010000133.1:0-3080 GCA_964390015.1 uncultured Anaerolinea sp.
AAGTATCAACCGGGAGACCTGGCGTGCCCACCCAAAGTTGGTGAGTCCGAGGACCCCTGCGCAGGAAAGAACGAAGCGATGTGCCTGCTTGAATTTGGCTATGACACGGCAATGGACGCTTATGACCAGATGTTGTGGGTATGGGACATGGCAAAAACTGAAGTTGCCAAGTGGCTCTCAGCCACCCTGGGTCCCTGGTGCTACAACTCCCAGGAGTGCAGAGCCCTCAACAAAAAAGCGCTGGAATACATCATCCAGTACTACACCGGCATCCCCGCCAACCCGCCATCCTCCGATGAACTCATCGCCGATTCCGCCGCGGAGTGGATCGTTCAATCCGCCATCGAGCTGGAAAAATACTACACCGAACAGGATGTCTCCGCGATCGAAACCCTGTGCGAAATCGAAAAATGCGAAGAGAAGATCGCAGAGAAGTTAAAAGAAGAGTTGAAATCGCAGCGCTCACAGGCCAGTCAACCCGCCTGCACTTCCTCGTACGAGGCATACTTTAAGGGTAAAGAACCCATGTGCCTGGATCCCTCCATCGTCGTTCATCCGGCGCCGGGAGGCGGGAACTTCCCCGCCATGGTGGGGGTGAGAATTACACGCAAGGTTGATTTTGCCAGCCTGGGGGTCAAGAAGGAGGACGCGGATAAATACCTGGTGGATATCAGCGTGATGACGGAAAACAACTACAACAATGACGCCATCTCCGGTCCGCTCTTCTACACAACGCGCTTAAACGTTCCCTGGATCGAACCGGGCGAATCCTTCGTTTTGACCACGGCGCTGATGCCCTGTTCTTACGAGCTCACGCTGCCTGGTTGCAGCGGCGGGCTGAATTATTACGGGTACGAACCGCTGTACTTCGGCGGTACCTCGCGCATGAAAGCGGTTGAAACCTGTTACAGCACCGGCAGTTCGTGGGAGTGGGTGCCGTGCACTAAAGGGGGCAGCGACACCTGGGACTTCACCAATCCGCCTGACAAAACTACGCTTGAAGTGGGGCAGCCATGAAAACCACCCGTACCCTCGCTTTGTTGTTGTGCATCACATTCTTGCTCTCAGCGTGTGAGAAAACGCCCTCGTCACAACCCGCGCCGGGGGTCCGTCTGCAGGCCTGGATCGACGCGCCGCTGGACGGGATGAAGCTCCCCCTGGCTCAGTACAAGGTGGTCTTTCATATCACAGACTCCGCTGCCGTCAGCGCCGGCGAGTTAATCATCAACAACGCTTCTGTCGCCGTGCTGCCCAACCCGCAGCCGGGATCGAATTACGCCGGCCTTGCCTACGACTGGAGTCCCCCGGGTTACGGGGTCTACACCATCCAGGCTCGCGCACAGGGAGCCGGCGGCGAATGGGGAGATTTTGCCCAGGTAGTGGTTGAGATCCTCGAACCGACCGCCACGCTGACCCCCACCGATGTAAACACCCCTACCCACACCCCCACCTTCACCCCTACCGCCACGCTCACCCCCACGGCAACGGGCACCTCCACACCCACCCGCACGCCCACACCCACCGCCACGCGCCGTCCGGGACCGGATAATATCACCTTCCTGAATCCCCATCCCAATACCAGCCAGATCTACTTCCGCGGCACCGGCTGCGGGCGCAAGGAGGTGGATTTCTACGTCACCATACCCGCTGCCGCCAACGCCTCTCAGGTTACGGTACATTACCGCCTGCTTGATCGTGATAACGCCCGCCACGTGACCAACTGGTTCTCAAAATTGATGTACCATCCGTCGGGGAGCAAAGAGGAGTGGCTGGAATCGGTGAATCCTGAAGCTGAGATTTCCGGTGTGGCAGATTATCCCCAGGCCGAAATTCAGTATTACTTCTCAGCCGTGAACGCGCTGAGCGCTTCTGCCGTGAGCTCGGAAGTTTATGACAATATAAAGCTGGATATCTGCAACCGTTGAAATGACGCTTGAGGGAATTTATCCGCCGCGCAGGATGACCCTTCCATCCAGCGCCAGCGCGCCCTGCCCCTTCGGGAACACCAGCAGCGGGTTGACCTCGGCTTCCTCCACCTCGGGGTGATCCAGCGCCAGTTGGCTGAGACGCAGCAGCACATCCACCACCGCGTCCAGGTCTGCCTCAGGTTGCCCCCTGAAGCCGGTGAGCAGCCTGCCGGCGCGCGTCTCCGTGATCATGTGCAGCGCGTCTTGTGCTGTCAGCGGCGCCACCCTGAAGGAAACATCCTTGAACAGTTCCACGTAGATGCCTCCCAGCCCGAACATCATCAGCGGACCGAAACCCGGGTCGCGGCGCATGCCGATGATGACCTCCTGCCCCCGCGGCGCCATGCGCTCGATCATCACGCCTTCCAGCTGCGCATCGGGGCGCGCTGCGCCGATCTCCGCCATCATCGCGCTGTACGCCTGCCGTACCGCAGCGCCATCTGCCAGGTTGAGCCTGATGCCGCCCACGTCTGATTTGTGCAGCAGCTGCGGCGAAACGATCTTCATCACCACCGGGCAGCCAATGCGCCCCGCCAGCGCGGCTGCTTCGTCAGCGCTGGCGGCGAACCCGCCCTCCACCTGCGGAATGCCGTAAGCCGCCAGCAGCGGCCGGGTTTCGGCTTCTCCCAGGCTGGATTTACCCCGGGCGTTCATCAAAACCGCGTCCGCCGCGGCACGATCAATGTTATTTAATGAAAGAGCGTCCACTGCCGGTTGTAACAACCACTCCTTGTAACCCAGCATCGCCTTCAACACCGTCCCCATCGACTCCGGTTGGGTGTACATGGGAATGCGGTTTTCATGCAGTTTCAACCGCGCTTCTCCGACCGAAATATCGCCCATGATGCACGCCAGCACGGTCTTTTTCCTGTCTTTTGAAGCGTCTACGATCGCCTGCGCCACCCCGGCCGGGTTCACCAGCGCCTGCGGCACCAGCAGCGGCAGGATGATATCAACCATGTCGTCCTTCATTAAGGTACTTGTGCAAAGCGCGTAATCCGGCGGTTCTGCCGCGCCGAGTATGTCCACCGGGTTGCCCACCTGCGCCGCCGGGTTGAGCGCCGCGCGCAGCGTGTCGCGCGTCTCGGGCTCCAGGTCATCCAGCACCAGCCC
>CAYMGO010000134.1:0-3009 GCA_964390015.1 uncultured Anaerolinea sp.
CAGGGATAGTAGCTCATGTTCTCCACCACCCCCAGCACGGGGATGTTCAACTGCTTGAGCATCGCGTCAGCCTTGCGCACCACCAGCCCGGCCAGCTGCTGCGGCGTGGAAACCAGCACCACACCGTTCACCGGCAGGGACTGCATCACCGTCAGCGCCGCGTCAGAAGTACCGGGTGGCAGGTCCACCAGCAGCACGTCCAGCCTTCCCCACAGCACATCGCGCCAGAATTGCTGGATGGAGCCCGCGATGAGCGGCCCGCGCCAGATGACGGCGGCGTCTTCAGAGGGCACCAGCAGGTTGGTGGATACCACTTTGATGCCCAAGCCTGCGACCGCCGGCAGGATGCCCTGCTCGCCGCCGCGCAGCCCGCCGGGCGGCAGGCCGAACAATTTTGGAATGCTCGGACCGGTGATATCGGCATCCAGGATGCCCACCTTTTTGCCCTGGCGCGCCAGTTCGCAAGCCAGCAGCGCAGTGATGGAGGACTTTCCCACCCCGCCCTTGCCGCTCATCACCGCAATGACGCGCTCGATCTTGTTGAACTGGTTAAGTTGTGGCAGCAGGCCGCTATTCGGGAAGAGCGCTTTACGTTCCTCCTCGCTCATCACCCCCTGGGTGATGTTCACTTCTTTCACCCCGGGTATCTTCAGCACGGCATCGCGTGCGTCGCGTTCGATCTGGCTTTTCAACGGGCAGCCGGCGATGGTGAAGAGCAGCGTGAAGGCTACCACGCCATCCCCAGCAATACTCACGTCCCGGATCATACCCAGCTCCACCAGGTTGCGCCCCAGTTCAGGATCCAAAACCCCGGTTAAAACGTCATATACTTGCTTCTCAGTGATCATACGGCTCCAAAGTTCCAATGCGTGTTGATCGTAAACCCACAGGAGATGATTATAATGGATTCAGAGAAGGAGGTTTGAAAATGAAACGCCCACCATTCTTCGCCCTGCTCATCCTGACCGCGATGACCTTAATGGCCTGCAGTGTCAGTTTTGACCTGTTCGGTAACAACGCCCAACCCACCCTGGTTATCCCCCCCACAAACCCGCCGGTCATGCCAACCGCCACCCAGGTGCCGCAGCCGACTGTAGTCATCGCGCTGCCTTCCCCCGAGGTCGTAGAGCAGGAGATCACTGTCTACTTCCTCGACGAGAACCGCTTTGTGGCTGCCACTGAACCCTATGAGGTGGCTGTGACGCGCACCACCTCTGAAACCAACCTGCCGTTGGCGGTACTGGAAACCTACTTCGCTGGACCGACGACGGAGGAATACAACCAGGGGCTGCGCATGCACGGCAGCGGGTTCACCCGTGTGCGCGAGCTCAACATCGAGAACGGTATCGCGCGCGTATACCTGGGTGATGAGTGCGCCAACAACGGAGCGGCCTACTCGGTGGCGGCGCTGATTTTCAGGAACCTCGAGCAGTTCCCCGAGATCACCGCCATCAAGATCTACGACGAGAACGATGCCACGCTCGACCCGGATTCAACCTCGAGCTCGCTGCCCTACTGCCTGGAGCCGTAAGAAACCTGTTTACAGACCACTGCCGCCGGAGGACATGATGATCCCCCGGCGTATTTTCATTTGATATAATCCATCCATGCCCATTACCATTCTGTCCATCCTGTTCATCGTCACCCTGGTCTTTTTAGCGCTCAGCCGCTGGGCAGTGGAGCGCATCGAGACCAACCATTACCTGCAGCGGTCTGATTTCTTCCGGCGTTACCCGGTCAACGAAGGTGATATCGTCTTCCTGGGCGACAGCATCACCGACGGCGGCTGCTGGGAGGAGCTCTTCCCGGGCGTGCCGCTGAAGAACCGCGGCATCAACGCGGATGACACCCCTGGCGTGCTCAAGCGCCTGGATGACATCCTCATCCCCCAACCCCGGGCAATCTTCCTGCTCATCGGCACCAATGACCTGCCCTGGTTCACCTACCGCAACGACAAAGCCATCCTTAGCGCATACCGCCAGATTCTTGAGCGCTGCCGGGAACTCTCTCCCGGCACAACTGTGTGTGTTCAATCCATCCTGCCACGAAAAAAAGCCTTCTCCAGGCGTATCCAACGCATCAACACCCGCCTTGAAGCGCTGGCCGCCCAGCACGACTGCCCTTTCATCAACCTGTATCCGGCTTTCGCCGATGCGGATGGCGCCCTGCAGGACAACCTGACCAATGACCACCTTCACCTGATGGCAGAGGGGTATGCCCGCTGGGTGGAGATTCTTAAACCGCACATTGAGCAGTTGATGGCAGGTAAATAAAATAAAAATCCGGTTCTTAGCGCAACGAAGCGTAAAAATCCGGGTTAAATAAGTTACGTTCCCGGTCATATTAATCCCCATCACAATCACATCAAAAATATGTCCTGGTACACCGGCAGAAATGTGTCTTCCAGGCAATACACCTGGCGCAACAGGATGTTATTCTGTACCGGTAATCTCTAAAATATTAAGGTTGGTAAATTTTCTTGTCAAATCTGACGCAAAAATCGTTGTTCTGGATCTCGAAACCAGTGGTGAAAACCTACGTAGATGCCATGCTCAAGATCGATGTGCAACAGAAGTCGCCTTTCGCAGCGGGCGCCAAGATTATCGCTCCCAATCACCCCAGTACCACTGATCCCTTCTTCGTCGCCGCCATGCTGGGGCACCAATCCTTCATCATGATCAAAGACGTGCTCTTCAACGTGCCGGTGCTGGGGGAATACCTCAAGCGCTCCGGGCACATCAAGGTGGCTGCAGGGCAAGGGCAGGATGCAATCGATCAGGCACTGGAACACCTGGCGGCGGATCACACCATCATGATCTTCCCTGAAGGCAAGGTCAGCCCTATCAGCGGCGGTTACAACCATGTGCGCTCCGGGGTTGCCCGCCTGGCCATAGCCAGCGGTGCGCCAGTGTACCCGGTGGGTATTCACCTGCTCAAGGACCGCATTCAGGCCATCCAATCAAGGGTCAAAGGCCGGGACGAAATGGGTTACTGGTACCTGCGCGGACC
>CAYMGO010000135.1:0-3002 GCA_964390015.1 uncultured Anaerolinea sp.
ATCCCATCTCACATATTATATATTCAGAACGCTCTGGTCATCAGGCAGTTGACATGATCGATACCTGACCGCTCCATAGCGGACTTTTAAGAACTAATACCAGAATAACAGGTAAAGCAATAAAGATTAATGGATGGTGGGCTGGAAAAAATTATTAAGAAGCGCTTCGAAATTACAAGAACAAAAGACATAGCAATGACCAAAATTTTTTTCGTTAAAGAAAAACTATATCCATACTCACCGAGAATTCGCTTATACAGATCCCAACCAAGTATAGGAGGTGGCTCTCGAAGACATCTGATTTCGGGGGTATAATTTTGGCACTCGGTAACAAAAATTAAGTTGTAGGTTGAGAGGGTCTATGGATATCAGCATTTTTGTGTTCATCATCGTTGGTTTCATCGCCCAGATGATCGACGGCAGCCTGGGAATGGCCTACGGTGTTTCGGCCAATAGTTTCCTGCTCACGCTTGGACTCTCACCCGCGGTCGCCAGTGCCAGTGTGCATGCTTCTGAAGTGGTGACCACGCTCGTCTCAGGGCTCTCTCACCTGAAATTCGGCAATATTGACAAACGCATGGTGCTGAACCTGCTGATACCCGGGATCATCGGCGGCGGCGTGGGGGCATATCTACTGACCTCACTAGATGGCGATGTCATCAAACCCTACATCTCGATCTATCTGCTTATCATGGGCATCCGCATCCTTTACAAGGCCTTTAAACCCACAGCTGAACACGAGCGGGAGCCCAAAAGGGGTCTGTTGGTGGCATTGGGCCTTGCCGGCGGTACGCTGGACGCCATGGGCGGTGGCGGCTGGGGACCGGTGGTCACCTCAACACTTATCTCCACCGGGCATTCGCCTCGTAAAACCATCGGTTCAGTGAACTTCTCCGAATTTTTTGTGACCGTTACCGAGTCTGTGGTGTTCATCCTCACCATCGGCCTGACCAACTGGAAGATCATCCTTGGTTTGCTTATCGGTGGGCTCATCGCCGCCCCGCTCGGCGCATTGGTGACCCGGAAGCTGCCCACCAAGGTCATCATGATCATCGTCGGCTCTCTGATCATCTTCCTGCAGTTGCGTACACTTTACCTGCTCTGGTTCTAATCAGGCCTAAAACAAAGTAAAATGGACCCGGTAAACCCTACTACTGACATCTTGAGATAACTGAACAAATGCCATCGAACATTCATCCACACATGCACAGCGTCGATCGCACTGAGAGAAGCGCATCAAAGGGACATCAACCCCTCGTTCTGTGGATGACCGGGCTCTCAGGCAGCGGCAAGAGCACCATCGCCAACGCGCTTGAATACACGCTTGTTCATCAATACAATTGCCACACTTACCTGTTGGACGGGGATAACCTGCGTACCGGCTTGAACGCCGGTCTTGGATTTTCTGAGGAAGACCGTAGAGAAAACATACGCCGTGTGAGCGAGGTAGCAAAGTTGATGTTCGACGCCGGCTTGATCGTAATCACCGCTTTCATCAGTCCCTTCAGGTCCGACCGCGACATGGCGCGGGCACTATTCAACCCGGGGGAATTCTGGGAGGTTCACGTCCACTGCCCGCTTGAAACCTGCCTTGATCGCGACCCTAAAGGTTTGTACCGTAAAGCGCTCAACGGGGAGCTGAAAGAATTCACCGGCATCAATTCACCATACGAAGCCCCGGTCAATCCGGAGTTGGTGTTGGACACTGAAAATACCGGGGTTGATCAATGCGTCAGCCAGATCATCGAACGGTTAGCAGACCAAAACATCATTGAGAGACTGGCTTAGAGGTAATTTATTTATGGAGCACTTAAAAGAGCTTGAATACCGCAGCGTTTACATCCTGCGTGAAGCTTATGCGAACTTCAAGAACCTCGGTATGCTGTGGTCAATGGGCAAAGATAGCACCGTGCTGCTGTGGCTGGCGCGCAAGGCTTTCTTCGGGCACGTGCCCTTCCCGTTGATCCACATCGACACGCACTACAAGATTCCCGAGATGATCACTTACCGCGACCGCCTGGTACGCGAAATGAAACTCACCATGGTCATCGGGTCAAATGATGAAGCGCTGATAGAAAAACGCACCTTCCCCGATGGCGCGGTTGACCGCCTGACCTGCTGCAAACTGCTGAAAACCGATGCGCTGCGCCGGACCCTCAATGGAGAAGGTCACAGGCAGATCTACAACCACGAAACCCACAGCTATGAAGAAGAAAAGAACCCCGAGCCCTTCACCGGGGTGATCGTCGGCGCGCGCGCGGATGAAGAAGGCTCACGTTCAAAGGAGCGTTACTTCTCGCCCCGCGACCGTCAGAACGAATGGGACATCGCTGACCAGCCGCCGGAATTCTGGAACCAGTATAAAACGGATTTCGCCCCCGGCACCAACGTGCGCATCCACCCGCTGCTGGATTGGACCGAACTGAACATCTGGGAGTACATCCTTGCTGAGAACATCCCCACTGTGTCACTATATTACAATCACGGCGATGGTAAACGCTACCGTTCACTGGGATGTTACCCCTGTACATACCCGGTGGAATCGACCGCTGCGACCGTTCAGGAGATCATTGACGAGCTGAGCGTGGGCAAGTTTGCTAATATCGCCGAGCGCTCGGGCAGAGCGCAGGACAAGGACGATGGCGGCGGGCTGGAAACGCTGCGCAGAGAGGGGTACATGTGATGGCACAGAACGGCATGGACCTTACCAAGCAGCAGATGCACGTCGTCGTCGTCGGGCACGTGGATCACGGCAAGAGCACCATCATCGGGCGCCTGCTCGCCGATACCAATTCCCTCCCCAAGGGCAAACTTGAAGCCGTGCAGGAGAAGTGCCGCAAGGGAGGCAAACCTTTCGAATACGCCTTTCTGATCGACGCGTTGAAAGATGAGCAGGCACAATCCATCACCATTGACTCAGCACGCGTCTTTTTCCAATCAGAGAAGCGCAATTACATCATCATCGACGCGCCCGGGCACATCGAATTCATCAAGAACATGGT
>CAYMGO010000136.1:0-2991 GCA_964390015.1 uncultured Anaerolinea sp.
GCCGCCCACTCGGGCGGGATCTCGAAGATGTAATCGCAGGTGGCGTAGGTGCTGTAACCGTTGAAGGTCCACGGACCGTCCGGCCGCGGATCAGAAAGGTCGAGGCTGCTGGAACCGTGCGAGGGGACGATATCCTGGAAGTGCTGACCGTGAACAAAATACAATCTGCCTTCGTCATTACCGTACATCGGCGGCAGGTACTGGATGCCCAGGCGCGGCAGGTCGGTCTCACCGAACATGCCGCTGGTGATATCCGCGAAAGGCTGCAGGGTTTGGGCGGTGTTCAAGTCCTCCAGGTTGCGCGAGATCACCGGGGCGGGAATGCTGATCTCGGAGACGTAATTCTCCTGGTCAAAGCCCACGCCGAAGAGCGAGCCGGGGAATCCATCGGCTTCACCGCCGGGGTCACCCGCCGGGTAAAAGGTGAGTCCGCGACCGCTGTAATCCCAGTTGGATCCGCTGCTTTCTGCGGGCAGTCGGAAGGCCCCCAGGTACTCCAGGTCGGAGGGCTGGATGACCGCTCCCGAATCCGCCGGCAGGGACAGACGCGGTGTGGGTTCAACCGCGCCGTCATCAGGGTCAGGGGTGTACAACTGGCTGACCTCACCGTTGCCGACAGGATTTTCGTCAATAGGGGGTAGTGTTTCCTGCAGCGAGAGGGTGTTTTGCAGGTTGCAGGCTGACAATGTGAATATGAGGAGCAGGGCAAGCAGATATTTATGCATATTCATTGGCGCCTTCCTGATGTGATCACTGGGACCTTTACGGTAAACGCCTGGTTAAGCTAGCTGTGGTTAAAACTATTGTACGGCAATCAACCCTGATAATTGCTTTACATTTTCTGTGTCATAATCAGGAAGATAGGATCGATTGGAGGAAAATGGGCGCAGAGTCACTGCTCACGGTTCGCTTATTCACAGCGCTGCAGCTGGTTTTTGGATTGCATGGGCGCGACACGCGCAAGGGCTGCCAGGTGCCTGCCATGGCGCACCTGCTCTCAGCGTGCGCGCTGGTGCAGACCGACGGCGGGGACGAGGACGAGGCCATTGCCGCGCTGCTGCACGACGCGCTGGAGGATAAGGCAGACGTGATTGCGCGCGAAGATATCCGGCGCATGTTCGGAGACAAGGTGCTGGCGATCGTTGAGATCTGCACAGATACCCCGGTTGATTTTACGGGCGGCGTAAAACCCCCCTGGCAGGAACGCAAGGAGTTCTACCTTGACAGGGTGCGGCGCTCAGACCCGGCGTTGCTGCGCGTGACCGTGGCGGATAAGATCGACAACGCGCGCGCCATTTTGGCGGATCAACGCCGCATTGGCGATGAGGTTTGGGAGCGTTTCAACGCGCCGCGCGAAAAGATCCTTTGGTACTATACCGAAGCGCTCAATGCCTACAGGCAGGCGGGGGTGACCAGCCCGCTGCTGGATGACCTGGCGGTGCTTGTGGAGCAGATGAAAAAGACTATCGAGGGGGGAAGCCTTAAGGGAGGGAACGATGAAGGATAAGGCACGGGTTACACGCGTCATGGCGATTGTTGGTACTGTGTTTGTTGGGCTGCCGTTGTTGTTCATGGTTCTCACGTCGCTCATCGGATCCATCAGCAGCGGCAAGTTCCTGATGGATTATTTCATACCCGCCGAATTGTTCCCCCTGGTGGCGATTGGCGCAATACTGCTCTTCTGGGCGGCGCTGCGCTCACGGCTTTACCTCAAACCCATCTGCTGGACCATAGGCGTCGGTCTAGTCGCGCTCATCGCTTCCCAGGGGATCGCCATGGCAAGCGGAATTGGTACAGGCGAAAGGGAAGCCGCGGGATTCTGGTTTGTGCTGGTTATTATCATTTACGCGTTGTATGTTATCGGGGTGATCGCATTGCTTATCCTTGGAGTTTCATTATCCCGGGGTCTAGTCCGGTCAAAACAGCAGCTCGATGCATCGATAAACTGAGAAGGCTTACTTGCCCGCCGGGTAAAACTGATAGTCTCGGTTTCACTTACTGCGTGCTATACTGGTTTTAAGAGAATTGGTGAGTTTTCATTTCCCCCGGTCGGCGGTTTCTACCTTTTCTCAACGCGCTCTCACTATCAAAAGTTAGAATCCCCTTTATCACGAAAAAAGACATAATCTTTCTTTTTATGAACCTGATGCAATAAAAATTCTTTGGTGTTCGTCCCCTGATTTATGGAAAGGGAGGAAACAATGAAAAGGGTGATTCTGTATGCGGTGATGACCGCGCTGCTGCTGGTATCGACTGCCTGTGGTCAGCAGGGAGCCTCAGACACGTATGTGTGGATCGATGCGCCGGTGAACAACCTGGTGCTGGCGGATGTTCAACTGGTGTTGATTGAGGGTCATGCTGCTTCGCCGGGGGGCATCAGCCGGGTGGAGGTGTTCATTGACGGCGCGCTGGTCACTACCATCGATAACCCCACGGGATCAGACGATCTGGCTAACTTCACCGCCAGTTGGACGCCAGACAACCCCGGGTCTTACGTGATCCAGACCGTGGCATATGGCAAGAGCGGCAGCACCAGCGATCCGGATACCGCCGCAATTCAGATCGGCGGCGTTGTCCCCGTGACCCCACCGCTGACCCCACCCACTCCGGTGGTCATCTCTGTTACTCCACCGATAACCGTTACGCCTTCATTTACCCCGGTGATCATCTCGATCACACCGCCACCCACGGATACCCCGACGCCAACACCAACGAAAACATATACACCTATTCCGGAGCCGCTGATCGAGTTCTGGGCGGATCCCGATGAGATCGACGCCGGGGATTGCACCAACCTGCGCTGGAACACCGCCAATGTGCGAACTGTGGTGTTCGGAGGGGTTGAACAACCGTTCAGCGGCGCTGACCAGGAGTGCATGTGTGAGAACCGCACCTACACACTCAAGGTCACCCTGCTGAACGGCACGAATGTGGAGAGGTCCGCCAGCGTGGAGGTGAACGGATCCTGTGTTACCGAGGTGCCGCCTGATA
>CAYMGO010000137.1:0-2740 GCA_964390015.1 uncultured Anaerolinea sp.
CAAACCGGAACCAGCAGGTACTTGCCAGGGACACTGTGCAGGTAAACGGGCGTCACCTTGTGCGGGTCAATGGAAGGATCGGTTACGCAGGCCTGGATCGCCAGCGCGGAGCCGGTAGTTTCAGAAATGATCCCTTCAACAACGTTTCCTGCACCGATCGCCCCGACCGCCTGATCCATCCCGCCAAGGATCACTTTGGTAGAGGTGGAAAGTCCGCAGAAGGTAGACGCGGCGGGGGTAATCGTCCCCGCGACATCCCCGGCACGCTTGATCTGCGGGAGTTGGTCAGTGGTGATGCCAATAGCTTCCAGGCAGCGTTGCCACCAGGCGTGGCGGTTGATATCATAGTACATCGTCGTGCAGCTGATCGACCCATCCGTCACGAAATCCCCGCTGAAGCGCCAGACAAGATAATCCTGGACCAGCAGGAATTTTTTCGCCCTGCGGAAAATCTCCGGGTATTCCTGCTGCAGCCAGAGGATCTTGCACGCGGGCCAAGTGGGCACGATCTCGGGGATCCCCGTAACCTGGTAGACATCGCTGCCGAACTTTTCATTCAACTTCGCGGCCTGCCTGGTGGCGCGGTTATCCACCCACACGATGGCATTCATCAGCGGGGTGTTGTTTTCATCCAGCACGATCAGCGTCTCGCCCTGGCTGGAGATGGTCAACCCCAAAATATCCGCGGTATCGACCCCCGCGCGGCTGACCACCGTTTGGATCGCGTTCACGGCTGCCTGCCAGTAAGTTTCGGGATCCAGTTCAGCCCGCTCCGGTGCGGGTGTGAGCAACAGGTACTCTCCGGTTGATGAGACAATCAGATTGCATGTCTCATCGAAGAGGCCAGCCTTCACACTCGTGGTGCCAATATCCAACGCCAGCAGGTATTTCATCTCACTCCAGGTGATACTTGGCTGCGACCGTTTCTGGTGATTTTCCGGCTTTCACCACTTCTTTCAGCGCATCCAGGAATTTTTCCGGTGACCGGGCCTGGAGCACATTTCGTCCGAATACAATCCCTCTCGCACCAGCGCTAACCGCTTCGTGCGCCAGTTTCAGCGCGTCGATCTCGCGTGGGGTCTTCTTCGCACCCAGCGCCAGCACTGGAACAGGGGTGGCCTGGGTGATCTTCTCAAAATCGCTGCCGGTGTAGAAGGTCTTCACCAGGTCAGCACCCAGCTCCGCTGCCATGCGGCAGCCGATGTAGATGTGCTCCTGCAGTTCCTCAGGTTTGCTGTCATCCCCGCCGGTGGGGTAAACCTCACCGATCATGGGGATGCCCAGGCGGTTCTTCTGGGCAACACACTCAGCGAAAACCTCAACATTGTTAGCGTCTTCGGCCTCGTCAGGGTTTTTCATTGTCAGGCTGCCGATCACCAGGTCCGCGCCTTCACGCACGGCATCTTCCACGGAGGTCATCAACACACTGTGCGAGTGCTTGTACTTCCACTGCGCGGCGTAGTTGGTCCCCCAATTCAAGCGCACAATGAGCCGTGGCGAATTGCGCTTCTTGAACACATCCTTGCAGAAAGCTGGCATCCCCGGTCCCATCAGGATCCCATCCGCGTTTGCGATGGTTTTGATCGCCTCAGGAAGGTTGATCATCCCCGGGAGAGGCCCAAAATACAATCCGTGATCCACAGCCACAATCACTACCCTTTCAGCATCATCGAACAATCTTGCCAAGCGTACTTCACTCCCGGTTACAGGCATGGGAAGCCTCCTCAAATCAAAAAGAATAATTGCATTTTTGGAACATATTTTTGGAGAGGGCAGTACACCTGCCCTCTCCAACATCCATTTACTGAGCGATCAGGCTCCAACCTTCAGAAATCTTCGTGGCGGCTTCAGCCAGGGCAGCGAAGTCCTTGGGGAAGTTGACAGAAGCGTAATTCTCTTTGGGCGGGAACTGGGCAAGCAGTTCTTCGGGCAGGGTAACGCTCTCGCGGATCGGGTGAACAAATCCGTTGGCGTAAGCCAATTGTCCTTCATCGGAGTATTCCAACTCGATCAACAGCTTGGCGGCATTCGGGTGCGGCGCGCCAGCGGTGACAAATTGAATGTACAAACCAGCGACGGTTCCATCAGAGGGGATCACGGTGACCAGGTTCATGCCGAGGTCGCGTTTCTTGCTGAGTCCGTCAAAGTCCCAGAAGAGGGAGATCGGGCACTCGCCCTTTTCGATGGTCGAGGTGCTGGGGGCAACTGCACGCAATTGACCGGCATCGACGAGTTGTTTGAAGAAATCAACACCGGGCTGCGGATTGGTTTCGTCGCCGCCATTGGCATACGCCGCTGCCAGCACAACCATGTTGGCGGTCGCGGATTCGCGTGGGTCCTTCATGCAGATGGTGTCTTTGTATTCGGGTTTCAACAGGTCCTGCCAGGTGGCCGGAACGTTCGTGACAATATCCGCATTAACTGTGAAGGCGATAGCGCCCCAGTAAGCCGCGGACCAGCGTCCATCCGGGTCCTTGGCGTAATCGGGGATCTCATCCCAATAGGCATGCTTGTAAGGCTGTGAGAGACTCTCATCATTGACCACCGAGGCAAAGTTCAGCCCCAGGTCGGTGATATCCGCTACAGGAGCGGAAGCCTCAGCACGTAGGGCGGCCAGGATCTCACCACTGGACATATCGGTATCCGCATGGGGGATGCCGTATTTTTCGGTGTAGAGAGCCCACATGCCACCGTAGTTCACCCAGTCATCCGGTAAACCGTAAGAAACGATGGTGCCTTC
>CAYMGO010000138.1:0-2649 GCA_964390015.1 uncultured Anaerolinea sp.
ACCAAAATTGAAACTCACGACCTCGAGATCTACTATGGCAGTTTTAAAGCTGTCACCGATGTCAACATCAAAATCCCTGAAAAACGCATCACAGCCATAATTGGTCCTTCCGGTTGCGGCAAGTCCACACTGATCAGGGCGTTTAACCGCATGAACGAGCTGGTGCCCAACTCGCACATCGAGGGCGAGGTGGTTTTCGATGGACGCAATCTGTATGATCGGGATGTTGACCCGGTTGAAGTCCGTTACCGCATTGGCATGGTTTTCCAAAGACCAAACCCATTTCCGAAGTCAATTTACGAAAATGTTGCCTGGGCAGCGCGCATCCATGGGTACAAGGGCAGCATTGATGAACTGGTGGAATCCTCTATGAGACGCGCAGCCTTGTGGGATGAGGTGAAGGATATTCTGAAGCAGTCTGCGCTCTCCCTCTCGGGCGGGCAGCAGCAGCGTTTGTGCATTGCGCGCGCGCTGGCGGTGCAGCCGGAGGTGATCCTGATGGATGAACCGGCATCCGCGCTCGATCCAATCGCCACATTGAAGATCGAAGAATTGATACAGTCGCTTAAGGATAATTACACAATAGTCATCGTCACGCACAACATGCAGCAGGCAGCGCGTGCATCTGACTATACCGCGATGATGATGCTCAAGGATGACACGCGTTCCGGAACAGTGATCGAGTTTGACGAGACCAACCGCATCTTCACGCGTCCCACGGATAAACGCACGGAAGATTACGTGACAGGAAGATTCGGTTAAGTGTTAAAATGGTAAAAAAGTGAGGCTTAGATGCGCGCATCATTTGAAGCAGAATTAAAATTTCTGAAAGACGAACTCTTATTGCTGGGCAACCTGGTGGAACAGCAGATCAGGGGTGCGGTGGAGTCCTTTAAGAACAGGGACGTCAATACTTCCCGTGAAATTGTACAGACGGATAATAAGGTCAATGAAAAACGCTACATGATCGAGGAGCAGGTGCTCATTACCATCGCTACACAGCAGCCAATGGCGCGCGACCTGCGGCTGCTGGCTTCGATCCTGGAGATTGCCGGTGAACTTGAACGCATTGGTGATTATGCCAAGGGCATTGCCACTATCAATATCCGCATGGGGGAGGAAGAATTGCTGACCCCTTTGATCAAGATCCCGATTATGGCGGAGAAATGTGCCAGCATGCTGCAGCGCGCGGTGAACGCTTTCATCAACGAGGATGTAGATGAGGCTAATTTGATCCCAAGAGAGGATGATGAGGTCGACCGGTTGTACAACGAGGTTTATGACACGATGATGAAGATCATTGTGAAAGATGAGAACGCCATCCAGCGCGCCAATTGGATCTTGTGGGTGGCGCATAACCTCGAACGGGTGGCTGACCGCGTGACGAACATCTGCGAGCGCACGATCTTCACCGTCACTGGTGAGTTAAAAGAAATCCGCTCATCTGATCAGTAAACGGAGGCCTGCGGGCATCTACGAGCGGTAGAATATTTGCTCAAAAACATTAAGAAACAAAAATAGCGGTTATTACACCGCTATTTTTGTTGTGAAATTTTGATCTAGACAGTTTTACTCGTAAACGGTTACGGTGAAGAAACCATCCATATCGGCATTTTCTAATACATAGAAAGCCCTGTCGTTCCAGTATTTGTGGTAATCAGCGGCTTCTTCAGCCGTGGCTGTACCGGCTGCCAATTTCTTCCCCATGGCAACGCGACCTGGAGTTGGCAGGGGGGTGATGACGACCAGGTTGAACTTCACACCTACTTTGGCACCGGTATCCAGGCGGGTGAAGACCCATTCCCGCATGGGGGGTAACTGATTGGTGGGTTCTTCAGCGTAAACCATCTTGTTCTGGCGGACATAAAGGTCGTTTGCCTTTCCAAATTCAGACCCGATAAAGCCTGTTTTTGGAGCAGCGCCAGTGACGAAGGTGATGATGTCGCCGAACACACCCACGAACCATTCATCCTCAGCACCGGGGGCTTCGACCATGATCTGTCCACGCACCGGGATTTGTCCATCGGGATAGAGCACTTCCAACGCCTTCCTTGTGATCGTCCAGGCGCCGGTAGTTGCTCCGCAGGAATGACCGGCCAGTTTAACCGCTTCCTCATAGTAATACGGAATTGGTTCCTGTGACTGTCCGAAGATCTGGAAGTAAGGCTCCAACATCATGATGGGAGGAACCTCAGTGATGTATGGCTGGTCCCAGGCAAATTCCTCAGGAGCACCAGCCCCAATTCCGGTTACGATCGATTCCGGAACTTCTGCCAAACCCTCATCGCGAACCGTAACGTTGAAGAATCCATCCATATCTGCATTTTCAAAAACAAACTTTGCGCGGTCGTTCCAATAAATAGCATAATCTGCCGCTTCTTCAGCAGTGGCAGCGCCCTTTGCCAGTTTCGCGCCCATCGCCTGGCGTTCTTCAGTGGCGATTGGTGTGATGATGGCAAGGTTGAAGTTCACACCAACTTTCTTTCCTGTGTCAAGGCGGGTGAAGATCCACTCCATTTTTGGGGGAAGGGTTCCCGTGGGGGCATCAGTGTAAACCATTTTATTCTGGCGGACAAAGAGGTCGTTGGTCTCGCCATATTCTGCACCAATAAAGCCTGTTTTTGGTGCCGCGCCGGTTATAAAGGCGAT
>CAYMGO010000139.1:0-2642 GCA_964390015.1 uncultured Anaerolinea sp.
CTGCTCTGGCGGATCGCTCGGATAGAAATTCGGCCCGCCGGCAAGCGCCCCGGGTGGGGGTGGCGGAAAGCCTTTCGCCGGGTCGTTGGCCCAGAAGCGATGATGCGGATGCAGCATGGGGTAGGTGCCGTAACCTGCGATAAAACTCTTGTTCAAGCCGTTGCGCCCCAGGATGTAATCCATGCTCAAACGCACAGAATCGAGGTAGCGCATCTCACCACTGACCTCATAGGCCATGCTCATAAGCAGCATGTTGTTGAGGATCAACCCGTTTGAACCCCAGGGATAATCCTCATCGATCAACACCGTGTAACCGTCCCGCTCCTGTACTTTGATCATCTCTTCGGCGAATGCCATAACCGCCTGCTCCAACGACGCTTTCTTTTCAGCGGGCAGGTTATTTACAGATGTCAGTAGCGAGATGGTGCCCAGTGATGCCGTGTGCCCCCAGTCGAAGGCATCAGCCTCCGCGAAATGGGTGGAGGTCAGCAGGAAGTTTTCGTATTCCGGTTTTGCGGTGGTGAGGTAAAGCTCGGCGGCCGCCCAGTAGAATTCATCGCTCACATTGTCGTCCTCGTAATTTCCGCCACCGCTGCCGGGGTTGTTGCCTGCATAAATTCCGGGGTTTTCCAGTGCCGCCTGCCAGGCACTCTCCGCTGCAACCAGGCAGCGACTGGCAAATTCCGCGTCGAGACCAGGCCAGATGCGCGCGCACTGCGCGGCAGTGGCGGCCAGGTTCAGCGTGGCTGCGGTGCTGGGGGCGTACAGGTAACGCCCGCTGGCGAGGATCTCGTTGGCGTTATCGTTATTCACTTCAGTGGGGGGCACCAGCGGCATCCCTGCCCACGATTCATCATGCATCTTGTGGTGAACCATACCGGCATTCGGCTGTCCTTCAGGCACCTGCATCGCCAACAGGAACTCCATTTCCCAGCGCGCTTCGTCCAGCAGGTCAGGCATGCCGTTGCCCTGCTCGGGGATCGCCTGTGACCCGTCAGGAAATGCCTGCCAACCCTGCTCGTAGAGGTTCATTAATGTCCAGGCAGCGATGCCGCCGTTGACCACATACTTGCCGAAATCTCCGGCGTCGTACCAGCCGCCCGATGCATCCAGCGTGTAATCACATCCCGGCCAGTCGAATCCATCAGCGTCTTTACCCTTGAAACATGTGACGCTGGCATCACTCACATGCCCCGCCGGGCGCGCCCAATCCGCCCCGGCGAATTCCTCCTCGATCTCGACGCCGCTGCGGTTCAGGTAAAAGTAAGAAAGGGCATCATGTTTCAACTGGCTGTAAATCTCATCTGAGATACTGAATGGCGCGCTCATCAGCCCCGCAGCTTCTAGGTAATATCCTTCCCCGGCAGTCGTGTAATCTGAAAAATCGATCATCTGCAGGGTATCACCGGAATTGGTGTCTTTTCCCCTGTAAGTGGTAGTCCCGCTCATCACCACTTCCCCGGCGGTGTTCATCAACGCCCAGGGCAGGGGTGTGGCCGCATCAGCAGCGACCAGGGCAATCTTAACGCCATCCACGAAGTACCCCATCTGGTTAACGCTCACCAGCGGCGGGATGACCACCGGACCCGCGGTAGGGGCAGGCATGGGCAATGCTGCCACCGCGCTCGGCTGCGGAACATCCGTCCTGCCAAGCTCAAAAAACAGCGCGCGACCGAACAGGTTGGGATGCTCCCACGATTGGTCAGTAGTATCGGCTTTAGACCAGATCAACTTGATATCGCGATCCTGGGTGGTGGCCCCGTTGATCTGCGCCTGGAAGCCGATCTCAGCACCGTGGGTCACTTCGACCAAGTCCTTTAATGCCAGCGCTGCTTCAAATCCCCAGCCATCGTCAGTCTTGAACACAAATCCTTTGACCTTCGCGTCGGTGCTGAAAACCCCGGTGATGGTCAACGCTGATGGGTCGGTGTTTCCGATGTCGGAAGCATTGATGTTGACCTGCATCATTTTCAATCCATATTCTGTCGCGTTGAGGTCATCTGATGCGTTGACATAGAATTCCATCGAGTCCTCGTTCCAGAACTCTGTGCCGTGCTTTCCGGTGATGATGTTCTTATCCGGCATCTGCATGGTGACATACAGGTAATCTTTATCCGCTGCGACCGCGAAGGTGAACGATCCGTTCTCCGCAGGATCAGGAGAAGGGGTTGGCCCACGGTCTACATAAATCATCGGGATATCTGCCCAATCTGTGAGGTCGCCATCAATCGAGATGATCACCGGGAACGGGATGTACACCACTTCCCCGGTAATATCTGCTGGGATGGCTGGAGCCGCTTCCTGGGTGGGAGTGTTTGTCCCCGAAGCTGGAGTCTCCGATACATTAACGGGAGGCGCCCCGCAAGCAGATGCTGCAAACACCAGCATAAAGATCACCGTCACAAGCAATTTGGTTGACTTCTTCTTCACATTTCCTCCCGTTGACCAGTTCTCATGGATAAGCCGATCCATGCATGATTATATATGAAACCTCCCGCAGGAAAAAAGGAATCCCCGGGTTCTCTTTACCCGCAGGCTTGAAAAATAATAATCACAAATTAACCTGACAGGCAACCTTAAAGATTCCCGCAAGTTGTTGACAACCCCTAGATTTCGCTGTATTATATAACTGGTTGTGAGAG
>CAYMGO010000140.1:0-2433 GCA_964390015.1 uncultured Anaerolinea sp.
CCCATGCAGCCGAGGCAGATGCGCGATACGTCCATGCCGGTGTTGCCTAGTTTCGTGTATTCCATTGCTGTCCTCCAGCGCATAGTTGTCATCCTCGCCTGAGTGGCGTTCTACTGCGCGTCAGGCGGGGGTTGGAGCTTATCACGCCGGCGTTTGGCCAGGTAGAGCAGCCCCAGCGAGACGACGATGCCGATGAGCCAGCCGTAAGGGGGGAAGGTGAGCTGCGCCAGCACGGCTACCACCGCTGCAAACAGCACCGCCAGCAGCCAGTCGCTGAGCGTCATGTTCGAAAAGAGTGCGGGTTCTTTGTCCATTGATGTGAGATTTCCTCTGGTCAATCTCAATAGTACACCATTTTTAAAATCCTAAAGCGCGCATCAATATACACTTAATAACCAATGAAGCGAGGGGCAGAACGCACCTGCCGCCATGACGTCATCCTGATTGTGTGTTTCATCTCCATCCTTTTTTGCTACAATCTATGCAGCGGGGTGATTTAGGTGGATGGATTGTATAGAGAAAGGACGGGGTGATGACGGGTATTCGCAATTGGGTTGGCAATCACAGAGTGCTTTCGGTGGTCATCCTGTTAGTGGTGATACTGATTATCACCTGCTTGGTGGTTTTAACCCGGCAGGCGCGCAGCGGGGCGGATGAAGGGGTTGTTACCCAACTGGACGCCATGAGCCAGGCGGAACTCGAGGCGGAGAAACTGCGCCAGGAGGTGCGCCAGCTGGCGATCGAGAACGAGGAGCTCGTCAGCCCCTGGGCGAAGGTTACCTCCTACGCCACCATCATTACCATCGTGGTGGCGGTGGTTGGCGCTTTCGCCACTATCTGGAAGCAGATCGCCGAGCAGCGGCAGGAGCGCGAACAACGCGAAACGGAGAGCCGCCGCCGCATGGACGACAAATTCACATCCATCGTCAAGGACCTGGGCTCGGAGAACCCCTCGCTGCAGGTGAGCGCCGCCGTCTCGCTGATGACCTTTCTCAAGGACGAGTACACCTCGTTCCACGAGCAGGTGTACCTGGTGCTGCTGGCCAACCTCAAGGTCAAACACGAGGTTCAGTTGAACCGGCTGCTCATCCAGGCTTTCACCCGCGCGCTCAAGCTGCGCCTCGAGCGTAAGCCGGTGATGGAAGCAGAATCACTGGATCTGACCAACACCAACCTGTACCGCGTCGACCTGGCGGGATTCGAATTGCCCTATACCGACATCGCCTTCGCCGACATGCAGCTGGCGAACCTGCGCGAAGCCAATCTCTTCCGCGTGAAGGGTTACCAGGTGAACCTTGCCAAGGCCAGCCTCACCAGCGCCAACATGAGCGAAGCGCGCCTGGCGGAGGCCAACCTCGCCAACTGCCACTTCCACGAGACCAACCTGGTCTCCGCCACCATGAAGAAGGCTAACCTGAGCGGTGCGGAGTTCTTTGAGGCCAAACTGCAGGCGGCGCGGCTGGACGAGACCAACTTAACCAGCGCGCGCTTTGAGCGTGCCGACCTCAGCGACACCTATTTCCTGGGCGCCAAGATCCCGGATGATACCTTGAAATCCATCCGCAAAGCCTTTCACTGGGAGAAGGCGCATTTTGATGACGAAACGCAAGCCAGGATGGAGAAGTTTGGTTCCGCGTGAATGGGAGATGATAATAAAAGATGCTCGCAAGAGCATCCGTCACACAGGCCACGCTTTTCAGCGTGATCAATTTGACGCCACTCCTGCGAGCAAATTTATTGTACGGAATTTATGGGTGAAAGTCAATAAATGATTCCAGATGCAAACGGGGCGCGTGCAAAACAGAGATGGTATCGGGATATTTGATTGAGATGAGGCAGTCGCGTGGGGCTTGATTACAGTTACCGGCTCTACTTTCAGCGCCAGAACCTGTGGCACGCGCTGCAGGGCATCGCGGATATATCAGTGCACACCACCCTGCCCACGCTGGTGGTCTTCCCCGAGCACGTGCGTGCTTACCCGATGGAAGGGTGGGGAGAGAAGAAGAGGATCATCCCGTGGAATGATCCTGACTTTGGATTTGTGGTTTCGATATACTTTGATAAGGATGAAGCCATCATCGATTACCTGAAGCGTATCGATGGCAGCAACTTCGATGAGACTGTGATTGACAACCCTGGCGGGATACCCATCGGGTGCATCTATGTCAAAGTCGTGACCGATCTGAACCGCTTTGAGGAGAAAAACTGGGATCCGGACATTGCGCTCATCGACCTGGGTACCACTGGAACGCGCATGAGCGCGCTTTTTATGGAGTCAGACTCCATCCGCCGCCGCTTTCAACAACTGCTGGAAAGCTACCGCGGCGTCTGCGGGGTGTTGAATATGGAAGATTACGGTTACGTCATCTGGCACAAAGGCAAGCGCATGGACCGCCGCATCCCGGACCCGTACATGTCACCCGATGAGATCGA
>CAYMGO010000141.1:0-2307 GCA_964390015.1 uncultured Anaerolinea sp.
TGTTGTATGTGCTTTTACTGCATCCGATTGGCGAACTGCTTGAAGTAAGATCCTCAGCGTTTATTGTATCCTATT
Organism: uncultured Anaerolinea sp.; assembly: GCA_964390015.1. Lineage (GTDB taxonomy): Bacteria > Chloroflexota > Anaerolineae > Anaerolineales > Anaerolineaceae > UBA6107. Next base: position 76 of record CAYMGO010000141.1, read on the forward strand.
AATAATCCTTGTTTTTTAAGAACACAAGCCATTTGATTCGTTTGAATCGAATGGCTTGTGTATTAAGTTCAGGATTTTACGGCTAATCTACAAACGATTGGTTCAGTAATTGGATCAAGGGTTATTTCCCCAGTTCCTCCAGCCTGCGTTTGGCGATTTCCATTTGTGACTCAAGCCAGATCATTTCTTTTTCCAGCAGTGTTTTCTCGTCTTCCGGCCGGATGTTCACCGATCTGTATCCCCTGCCGGCACCTCCGCCCAGGCCGTAACCTCGACAACCTCTTCCGCGACCAGCTGTTCCAACGACGCAGGGTCCCAATCCTCTCCCGATCGGACCAGTTCCAGCAGGTCCTGTTCTATCCATTCCAGGCATATTATTCTCCTTATGTAATTTGGTTTTTATCTCTGATTACCACGATTTCCGCGGTTGCCGCGCCCACGGCCGAAAAGACGACCGAAGGTCGAATCCCATAAACTCAGGCGCTGCTCATAGGGGCGGTTCGCGCTTGATAGCGGAGTGGGATTCGATCCGGTCGAAGTACAGTTGCCCATACCCCTCCCGGTGCGCGAGCCTTTTCCAGTTGGTCCAGTTCCATCTCTTCCAGGCATAATCATCTTCCTTATTGATCCTGTTGATCCATCTTGCTGATCAGTTTTCTTATCAGATCGCTTGTGCGCACCATTTCATCACGCCAGTTTCTGAGCGCTCGTCTGCCCGATTCGGTCACGGTGTAGGTGCGCCTGGGTGGTCCGAGCGATTCGTCCGCATCCCAGTCCGAGCTGATCCAGTTCAAAGATTCCATCTCACGAAGGGCTCTGTAAACCACGCTGGGGTGGGGCGGGTTCATGCCATTTTTCTGCAGGCTGGCCAGAAGGGTATAACCGTGCTGGGGTTGTTGCTGTAGTAAAACCAGCAAGGCGGGTTCAATGAGCGCCCCCATAAGCGGGGTAAGTCTTTCCTCTTCACTCTCTACAATCGCCCAACCTCTTCTGTGACGCGGCATTCCCAGAGTTCCTTCTCTAAGTGTAAAAATAGAATAGCACGCTATTCTATTAATGTCAATAGAAGAAATATTACTTTCAGAAAATCAGGATATTTGTCATTATAATTATATTAGTATAAATACACAATAAAATACAAAATCATACTATAATATTGGTACATTCTAATTAACTAAGAGGAAAAATGCCAGTAAAAAATGTAAGCGTCGATGCGGTATTGTTGGAAGGTTACAAGATCGAAGTCAAGTCCAGGCAGCATATTTCTATCGTGGACCAACCCCCTGCGGGTGGTGGGGTTGACGCTGGACCCACACCGTTGGAGTACCTGTTCGTTTCACTGGCCGGGTGTATTGGCACCATCGGGCAGATCATTGTCAAGCAGCGCCGCCTGCCTGTACGCAAGATCTCAGTTCATATTGAAGGCGACCTGGATACCGATGTGCTGATGGGCAAACGCGACGATGTCAGGGCGGGTTTTACCGGTGTTCGTGTGATTACCCGGATCGATGGTGACATGACCCAGTCGGAAAAGGAGAAGCTCGTACGTGACATTGATGCGCGCTGCCCGATTTCTGATAACATCCTTAACCTAACCCCTATCGAATTTGTGGCGGAGTAAAACTTGGTGATAAACGCTGCCGATCCGCTCCAGGGTACTGACCAGACTCCTGCCGAAGTACTGGTGGGAAGAAAATTAAGAGAGCTCCGCGCCAACCGTGGTCTTTCTTTACGCACCCTGGCGGATCGGAGTGGCTTGAACATCAACACCCTCTCTCTCATCGAAAATGGTAAGTCCTCGCCTTCTGTCAGCACATTGCAGCAGCTGGCTGTAGCGCTTTCGGTTCCTCTTTCCGCTTTCTTTGAGGATGAAACAGTTGAAAAAAAGGTGGTTTTTACCCCGGCTCACAGCCGACCGCTGGCAGAGTTCGGTTCCACCCAAATGGAGAACCTCGCCCAGGACCTGGCCGGGAACGCGGTACAACCCTACATGGTCACTCTTAAGGCGGGCATGGGAAGCGGTGACCGCATGATCGTGCATACCGGGCATGAGTTTGTGTACTGCCTCGAAGGTGAGGTGCTTTACAAAATCGAGGGAGTGGATTATCTGCTGAAAACAGGTGACAGCCTGGTCTTTCAGGCGCACCTGCCGCACTGCTGGGAAAACTCCGGGCAGGAATTGGCCCGCCTGTTGATGGTATTGTACCCGGCTGATGAACACGAAGAGGCCGG
>CAYMGO010000142.1:0-2284 GCA_964390015.1 uncultured Anaerolinea sp.
GTAATGGAGGAGACGGACGTAGACATGGAAGAAACCCATCCGAAGATCATCATGTACGGCACTACCTGGTGCGGCAGCACAAAGCGCGCCAGGAGGGTTTTTGAAGAAGAAAAGATTGATTATGAATGGATCGATATTGACCGCGATGAAACTGCGGCCAAATTTGTGGAGAGCGTAGCGAATGGGTTTCGCAGCGTCCCTACCATCGTCTTCCCTGATGGGTCGATCCTGGTAGAGCCATCCACGTACCAGCTAAGAGAAAAACTGGGAGTGTAAACGTTTAATCAGGTCGTCTGCGCAAGAGCCAGACGAACAACGCACCGGCAAATAAACCGAACCCCACAGCCAGCAGACCCAACCGTCGGCGACCACTTTCAATCAGCACTGCCGGGGTATGTGTCAGCTTCATCTTGAGCGATTCAACAAACTCCGGGTCTGGTGTCACCGGCTCAAGCAGACTGGAAAGTTTCTCTTCCAGTCCCCAAAAGCTGTTCTTTCCCGATTGTTCCAAACCATGTTCCATAATCCGAACCCCTTATTAGATATTCATTACATCCATCCCGCTGACCTGCCGCAGTTCTTCGCGTAACGAGATCAACGAGCGGTGATAAAGGCTTTTAATGGCACCTTCGGTGCGCCCCATGATGATGGCAATCTGACCGTTGGATAGATCTTCGAGGAATTTGAGCAGGATCAATTCCTGGCGGTCAGCGGGTAAGCGTCGAATGGCTTTCAAGAGCAGTTCCTTCTCCTGGTTTTTTTCAAGCGTTCTCTCGGGCAATTCACCCTGGTGAGGAAGGTCAACGTGATCTTCCAGTGACACTTCACGCCTGCGGTTGTTATCACGGTACCAGTTGGCCGTCAGGTTGTGTGCAATACGGTACAACCAGGCGGTGAAAGGAACACCCTTTTCTTCATATTTATTAATGTGCGCGAATGCCCGGTGAAAAACTCTCGCGGTCAGGTCCTCTGCATCTGCTTCTGAACCTATTCGGTAGTAAACATAATTGAAGATGCGTTTTACATTCTGTTCATAGAGATAACTGAACGCTTCTGAGTTGCCTGCGCTCGCTAAACGTACCGCGTTGGCATCTGTTACTGTTTCGATTACGACTATTCTATTCTTCTTCAACTATTAAACCCTTTGAGCAGAAAAAGGTTACATTACCAACTCATTTTACCGCAATCGCAGCCTTGACCGCAGTGTATGCGTCTAATATGCCGGCACCACTTTCGTTCGCGGGTGCTTCGCAGCCGGTTGTACTGCCGCTGAATGGTTGCGCATTCTCCATGAGGAGGCTTTTTGTCGTTTCAATATCGCCAATGAGGTCTGGATTGGCAGACCACATCAACGCCACGACGCCAGAAACGTGCGGCGCAGCAAAGGAAGTTCCACTGCTGGTTGTATAGGTTCCGCCTGGCGCGGCGACCAGTAGATTTTCACCAGGAGCCAGGATGTCTGGTTTTGTGCGTCCGCTGCCATCCACCATGACCGGGCCTTTGCTTGAAAAAGCCGATAGTTCTCCTGCTTTGTCCACAGAGCCAACAGAAAATACTTTGTCATAGATTGCCAATGGATCAGTGATCGAGGAGCAACCGTAATACCCGTTGTTACCAGCCGAAACTGACATAAAAATTCCCGCGGCTTCCAGTACATCCATCGCCGGCTTGAATACCTCCGCGTCACAACCCTCCACTTTGGGGCACCCCCAGGAATTGTTCACGATCATCGCTGCCAATTCGGGGTTGCCGTGTTCAAATGGGTCACCTCCCTGTGGATAAGGGGCGAACATGAACTGCATACAATCCAGGTAAAGCGCGGGGTTGCCAAGGTTTCTGGCCAGGTTGACACATCCCATCCATTCAGCCTCCGGTGCAACCCCGCGCGTTGCACCAACAATAAGCGCAGTCGTACCGGTCCCGTGCCCGCCAATATCAGAAGGCGCAACCGTTTGGTTCCAGGGGTCCAACCAGTTGTAATCATTGCTGCTGCCTTCACCACGGTAAGAATTCTTTAATTCCGGGTGTGTGCCATCAACACCTGAATCGGTCTGCCCGATGATGATCCCCTTGCCGCGGATTCCCAGCTCTTCGTGGACCCGCGGTGCGTTGATCATCTGCAGGTTCCAAAGGGAGTCCGTACTGGGTTTTGTCACCTCCCCTTTCGTTAATTTGAGAGGTTGAGGAAGTGGTCGCAGGCGCGGGCTATCAAGGACCCTGTCGACACCGGTTTCTTTCTCAAGTGAACCCTTCATCAACCAACCGGCGTCCACCTCCAGCCCAT
>CAYMGO010000143.1:0-2231 GCA_964390015.1 uncultured Anaerolinea sp.
CATCTGCTTATGAATGTCGTCGATGATCTCGATGGCGGTCTTGCCGGTGGCAGGGTCAAGGTTGGCGAGCGGTTCGTCAAAGAGCAGGATGTCCACATCGTCGATCAGCACTCCCGCCAGGGAGGTGCGCTGCTTCTGCCCTCCTGAGAGTTCGTACGGCGAGAGATTCTTTACATACGCGATATCCACCATTTTAGCTACCCGTTCAACACGATCGTGCATTTCGGCGTGCGGCACGCAGTCGTTCTCCATGGCAAAGGCGATATCTTCGGCAACGGTCAATCCCACGAACTGCCCATCCGAATCCTGCAGCACGGTGCCGAGGATCTTTGAAAGTTTAAAAATGTCCAGTTCCCGGGTTTCCACACCGTTGATCTTCAGGCTGCCTTCCATAGCGCCTTTGTAGTAAAAAGGGATCAGCCCATTGAGACAGTGCCCCAGCGTGCTCTTTCCGCTGCCGCTTGGGCCGACAATGAGGATCTTCTCGCCCGGGTAGATCTTCAGATTTATATCCCGCAGGGTCGGTTCAGCCTGGGAATAATATTGAAAGGTGAAATGGTCAAAATCGATGATGGGGGCTTGTTGTATCACCACTTTTTCGTCAGGCGCCAGGTCGTACGCGTAATGGCGGCGCCTTTCTCCTTAATGCAATTGGTTAAACGACTGTGTGACTGCGTTATTATACTTTAATCAACATCAGGATGGCAGCTGATTGAACCGCCATCCTAGATGTTTATTGACTGTCGAATCGGTGTATCAGTTTTTCTTGCTGAGGCTGCCCTTGCGGGTGCGGGTGGCAGCGTATGCGATCAGCAGCAGGGTACCGACTACACCGGCAACAACCGAGTTCGAGAGGAAAGCCATCAAGCCCTGGGCGAAAACTTTGTTCGCCGGCTCAGCGTAGATGACGATATCCAGCACAGGTGCAACCAAGAGCCAGGCAATGGCGTTACCGATGATCTGGATGATGTTGTAGGTCAGGATGTCCTTGCCGCCGAAAATACCTTCTTCAACCCGGGTGCGCTTGAAAGCGAAGCCGTAGATGAAGCCGGCGATCCCGCTGGAGATAACCCAGCTCCACCAGGGGCTGCCGTACTGCACAGCGTCGCTGATGGCGTGGCCAATGAAGGCCAATAAACCGGTGGCAATCGGTCCAAACAGCACGCCGAAGAAACCGGCCAGGCCGTAGGCGGTCTGGATGTACGTGCCGGGAACAGGTGACGGGATCTTCACGAACATGAATAAAAGCGCGAAGAGTGCGGCCCCAAGTCCTGCTGCTACGATGGTTCTGGTTGTTACTTTAAAAATCCCTTTGTCTTTCATTGTTCCTCCTTATAAAATTTTCTTGAATCAAGATGTCCTGCTAAGACAATACAGAAAAAAACCTGCTTTGTCAATGACCCGTTTTCTATAACACCTCAACCCGGCGGCGGTTTCGCTTTTTAGCGCTTATTCCTCTTCGGTGAATAGCACCTCCACCTTGTCTCCCGCACGCGCGCCGAGCATCTCTGCAGCGCTGCCGTTGACCACCGCCACTTCAATAAAATTTTCACTGTCCACCAGCGCGATCAGGTCCCCCGGTTGATGCTGCCCATAAGAAGCTGAAAGCCCGTGGATGACCCTGCCTTTGATGGAAATGAGCAGCTTTCTCCCCGCCACCTGCGGCCATTGCAGGTTGGTGGTGAGGTTGCCAAATGTATCGATCGCTGAGATCCGCGCCTGGTAGCCGCCCGTAATTGTCTCCGGTTTTTCCAGCGGTCTGAGCACAGGGTCGGTGATGACCGTGCCCAGCTCCTCCAACGCTACCCCATTCGCCAGATGGGCAGCCACCGGCGCGAAGATATCGCGCCCGTGAAAGGTGCGGCTCACCACCGGCAGCCAGTAACGCGGTTGGTCGAGGGCCACAAAGGTAACCTCCTCTCCTGCCTGCTGTGCATATTCGATGAGCGGCGTGAAAAGTCCGTTGTCGGGACCCACAAAGTAATGCGCGCCGATGCGCCCCGCCAGCGCACGCCGTTCCGTGCCCACGCCGGGGTCCACCACCGCGATGTGCACCGTGCCCGCCGGGAAGAACGGCGCCGCCCGCCATAACGCCATGGCGCCCGCGCTCACGTTCTGCGGGGCGATCTCGTGGGTGATGTCGGCGATGCGCGCCTCCGGGCAGATGCCCCAGATAACGCCCTTCATCGTCCCCACGAAGCCGTCCTTGTTCCCGAAATCCGTCGTCAGGG
>CAYMGO010000144.1:0-2212 GCA_964390015.1 uncultured Anaerolinea sp.
ACATCGTTCGGGGACGCTTAAACCGCGGAAAGCGTGTCTTTTCATATCACCCATGTACCCACAACCTGCTACGCGCTACACAATCCGACGCATGGAGACTGATCCTGGATGGTTCCAGGTAATTATTAAAAGTCATATCTTTTTAACTTGCTTTTTGCTATAGTATTTACGTTAATTATTCCCAATTTAATCGTTGTAAGGAGGACACGATGCATCTTTCTCAAGTGGTGTGGTGGATCTACACGACCCTCATCGCGCTGGCGGCAGTTTTTTTTCTCATCTTTGCATACCTTGTGAAGGAGAAGGATAAATAAAATGGAAAAAGCAGAGAGAAGATGGCTTTATGTGTTGATCGTTGTTTTCGTCATCGTCAATGTCGTCACCCTTTCCTCGCTCATCCCGTGGCAATCCTGGCAGATCTGGCAGAACCCTGAACCTTCTCAGGTGGTCAACGTGCAATACGACGATTACACCATCACCATGGATACACCGGTGCAGATCAAAGCCGGTGAGTTCGTGCAGTTTTCAGCAACATCTGCAGATGTGACCTATGGATTCGGCGTGTTCCGCGAAGATAACAGCATGGTCTTCCAGATGCAGGTGCTGCCAGGCAAGGTGAATGAGATCACCTGGAAGTTCGATGAAACGGGCACCTTCGATGTCCGCTCCACCGAATACTCTGGACCGAAACATTCCGACATGGTCGTGCGCGACGCCATCGTTGTGAAATAAGAGGAGGAACAGATGACAACACTTGGAACAATGGAAAAATGGACGCTGCGCTTCGCGGTGGTCGCCCTCCTCTTCCTGGCGCTTTCGGGGTTCGAGGGCATGCTCATGCGCTCGCAGCAGTACGATATCGACTCGCTGCACGGAATGGAAGCCTTCCTCAATACAATCCGGCCGGGAGACGTGGAACCGACAACCGCTGAGCTGTATTACGCCATGCTCACCGCTCACCCCATCGTTGGTATTTACGGATTCGTGTACATGGCAGTATTCGGCGCATTTTACTTCCTGGTACCGTACCTGATCAACAAACCGGTAAAACACCCGAAACTGGTGGTCACCAACTTCTGGCTGCAAATCATTGGCGTGATGATCTGCTGGGCATCCGGATTCTTCGGGTTGTTCAACGCGATGTATACCCTGTATTGGCCGCTGCCGGTCTCATTTGACCGGGTGCCGGTCGTCGGCAGCATCTTCTTCATGCTGGGGGCGGCCGCCATCATGGTGAACATCCTGCTATTTTCTTACAACATCTTCAAGACCGTGTTGAGCAAGAACGGAGAGGGCTCTTACACCCTGGGTCAGTTCCTGCGCGCTGCCTTTGGCATCCCGCGTTTGATGAAGCTATTCGGCAAGGAAGACAAGACCGCGGTCAACCTGGATTACAACGGCCTGCCGCCCTTCATTGTGGCAGTGGCACGCGGCTCGATCGACACGGTTATCAACGCCATCGTGCTGCTCACTGCCGGGGTACTCATCCTGGTGTACGGTCTCTTCGCCCTCTTCGGCAACCCGCTCAATCCGCTGGCAGTGGACGCGCTCATTTACAAGAACATCTACTGGTGGGGATTGGATATGGTCGCAGACGGCAACGCCCTGATCTACACCGCCGGGGTTTGGTACCTGCTGGTGCCGCTGCTAACGGGCAGAAAGCTCTTTGGCGCCAACGTGGTCAAAACGGTTATCATGGTCGACCTGCTTGTGTCCATGGGCGTTTGGAGCCATCACCTGCTGGGCGACACACAGCAGCCAATGTGGATGAAAATCTTATCCGGTCAGTTCATCACCTGGGGTGAATACTTTACCATGGGGTTGACCATCTTCGTCTCGCTCATGACCATCTGGAAGGCTCGCCCGGTAAAGATGTCGCCTCCCCTGAAATTCGTTTTGGGTTCCATGTTCGGCTTTGTGATGGGGGGTATCGCCGGGCTGATCCAGGCGAATGTCGGCTTGAACATGATCTTCCACAACACGCAGTGGGTGGTGGCCTTGCACGCGCACACCTTCCTGCTGACGGGTGTGGGTACCATGCTCTTCTCGGTGATCTACACCCTGGTGCCACTGCTCACCAAGCTGGAATTTAAGCACAAGAAGCTTGTTGATTGGCACCTGTGGTTGTGGCTCATCGGCTCAGTCTCGATGGCCTATGCCATGGGCATGGCCGGGTCGAATGGAATGCTGCGCCGCACCCTGTACCCTGGCG
>CAYMGO010000145.1:0-2135 GCA_964390015.1 uncultured Anaerolinea sp.
TACCTGGTGGAGCAGCTGGGGTAGGCTGCTGGACGTTGGAATTGAATGGGAATCACGAACTCCCCGGAGGGGATAACCGGGGAGTTCTGCTGTACGGTGGGGAACTGCGCGTAGCCATTTTCTACTCAAAAAATATTGAATAACTTACATACTTTAAATTCTACATTCAACAGAACCGATAGGGCGGGGGGTAGGAATCTCAAACTGACGGGGCGCTGCTCAGGCTTTTATAACCGGTTGACGGATGATGGTTTTGTTCTTCTCAGGCGCGACTCTACGCGGATCGCTCAGGTAAATTTCGTGATGTTTGCCGTGAAGGGAATATCCCAGTTCGAACGCGAATTGGTGCAGGCTGGCGATGGTGGGTCCTTCATCGGCATACAGACCAAAATACATGATCTGCACTGAAGTTCCTTCAAAGTAAGTCTCCAGTCGGGCTTTTTCAACGGATGGTATTTTGCCCTTGGCGATGACCTTTTCTTTTGCTTCTTCAAAAAGCATCGGGGTGATGAATTCGGGTTGAAGGATCATCATGGTCCAATCCCAATCTGCTTTGGGTGTGCTCTTAAATTTGGTCATGTCTGCCGCCCACCACAGGCCTTCCAAGCCCATTACTCCGTAATCCTGTCCTAGTTCCTGCTTGACATGGAATTTTAAAGTAAAGGACAGGCTGTAAAGCGTCTGGATTGCATTCCCATATTCAGGAGACACATTTGGATCTCCGTGCCCGTCCACCATAATGTAGAGCAACGGGGGCACTTCGATGAGCGCTGGGGTCTTTGCCGAAGGAGAATACAAATCATGGTATCGTTTTTTTAGGTCAAGTTTTTCCATTTTTTCACCATTCGATCCCTGACGGATTGATCAGGATAATGATCCTCATCATTTCCCGTGTTGTAGTACGAGGTAATGCACCAGTGGATTGATATGCTGTGCCACAATCTCAGGATGGTGGGCGATGTACCACTCACTTGAAAATTCCGGGCCCGGGTCTCGCCCTTCCAAACCACCATGAAGCAGGTAATGCCGCGCCGGGTCTACACCGGAGAGCGCTACATCCGGGTAACGCTCCAGGTACCATTCAGCGTTGAACCGCCAGGAGCCGCGGATCAACGCCAATTCCTGCGCAATCCTGCGCCTGCGCACGAACAAGGACAGCCGTGAAACTACCCCGCGCGCGGTTTTCTCGCCTCTGCTGCCCGGAGGCAGCAAAGCGGAGCGCATACGCCGTATGGCGGTAATAAACCGCCAGCCGCAACTGAGGTGAATCGCGCGTAATTCCCTTGAAAGATATTTATCGCGGTGATTCAAGAGATCAACCTCGTTTTCCAGTTGATGCAGCCTTTCAGTGGAAAAAATGTCATTGCCCGCGCTGAGAGCGATGAAATCCTTGTGGGTGAACCCGTACAGGTCTGAGATGGTTCGCAAGCGCTCCGGGTTACCGAGTATCTCGTAAAGGATGTTCAACCCGAAGAGCCGGGTCGCCACCTGGTCGGGAGCCTTCAGCGCCAGCCTGGCCAGCGCATAAGCGCTGTCAAATCCTCTGGGTGTGAGATAACTGGCCGCTTCCGGAAACACCGCCATCAATTCCTGCGGGTCGCTGAGCTGCAGGTAATTATCGAGCACCTGCAGGAACTCGTAGCGGTAGCGCACGCGCGTTTCAGGGCGGATGCCGCTGATGTATTTACCACTGGTGGGCACACGGTAACGCACCAGTTGCTCCAGCAAAACGTATATTGGATATTTCAGGCACAAGCGCACCCACATATCCAGGTCGGGTATCTGCCCCAGCCCATCGCGGTAGGTTCCGCAAACGCGGTAACAGTCGCGGCGGATGAGAATGCTGGGGTGGCACAACGCGTTGCCGTGGTAAAAAAAGAAGTTCAGCCACTCATGGCGGGAGCGGTTGGGTTGATCAAAAATGCGGTTGAAGAAGTTGCTCTCGTCCGTGAGGGCAGAGCCGTCTTCACTGATGACCTGAGTATTGGTAAAGACCGCGCCATATTCCGGGTGCGTGTCCAAAAAGCCCACCTGCGCTTGCAGCTTGCCGGGTTCCCAAAAGTTGTCGGAATGGTGCACAGCGAAGTAATCACCGCTGGCCAACTCGTTGATGACCTGCCGCATCACCGCCTTGT
>CAYMGO010000146.1:0-2088 GCA_964390015.1 uncultured Anaerolinea sp.
TAATAAAGTCACTATACTCGTTCAAGAAGGAGGAAAACATGGCAAGTGTAACGTACGAAAATGTCGTAAAAAAGTTCGGCGATTTCACAGCGATCGAAAACATGAACCTGGAAATTTTTGATGAAGAGTTCCTGGTACTGGTCGGTCCTTCAGGCTGCGGGAAAACTACCGCGCTGCGTTGTCTGGCAGGCCTGGAAGAGGTGACTTCCGGGAAGATCTACATCGGTGACCGCATCGTGAATGATGTACCACCAAAGGATCGCGACATTGCGATGGTATTCCAGTCTTACGCGCTATACCCGCATATGTCGGTGTTTGATAACATGGCATTCGGACTGAAGCTGCGCAAACTGCCAAAGCAGGAGATCCAGGAACGCGTGGAAAGATCAGCCAAGATCCTGGGTATCGAAAGCCTTCTCAAGCGTAAACCGCGTGAACTTTCAGGCGGGCAGCGACAGCGAGTTGCGCTTGGTAGGGCTATCGTGCGCGAGCCGAAGGTTTTCCTCCTGGATGAACCCCTCTCCAACCTGGATGCCAAGTTAAGGGTGCAAACCAGGGCTGAGATCAGCAAGATCCACAACAAACTTGGCACCACCTTCGTCTATGTGACCCATGACCAGACGGAAGCCATGACAATGGCCAGCCGCATCGCAGTGATGAACAAAGGCAAACTGCAGCAGCTGGATACACCACAAACTCTGTACGACAAACCCGCGAATATGTTTGTAGCCGGGTTCATCGGCACACCGGCAATGAACTTCTTCACCATGCGCCTGGTAAAAGAAGCCGATGGTTTGTACGTTGACAATGGTGAAATGAAGATCAAGCTCCCGGAGAATCGCAACCAGTTGCTGGCACACCTGGTTGACAAAGAAGTTGTCTTTGGCATTCGACCTGATGACATCCACAACCCGGATTATTCTCCGCAGAATATCCACGGTGAACACGTGAAAGCCAGGGTGGATGTGGTTGAACTGATGGGTAACGAGATCCTGGTCTACCTGGTTTCAGATAAAGGCAACAATTTTGTCGGCAGGGTTGACCCTCGCTCAAAATACGTCGTCGGTGAAACTTCGGAAGTCGTCTTCAATATGGACAACAGCCACATCTTCGATCCCACAGCGGATCCTGAGAATCCTGTGGCAGTGCGCTGATAACATAGCAATATAGATTACCAGTAGCGCAAGCGCATACCTTGCGCTACTTTTTTGAAAGGAAGGGTTTCTTATGTACAAGATCGTACTGCTCCGCCATGGAGAAAGTTTATGGAATAAGGAAAACCGTTTTACCGGTTGGACAGATGTTGACCTGACCGAAAAAGGCGAGGAGGAAGCGCGTACAGCGGGTGTACAGATGAAGGCAGAGGGGTTTGAATTCGACATCGCCTTCACATCTGTGCTAACCCGTGCGGTACGCACGCTGTGGATCGCCCTGGAGACCATGGATATGGTCTGGCTCCCTATCATCAATTCCTGGCGGCTCAACGAACGGCATTATGGCGCGCTTCAGGGTCTGAACAAGGCTGAAACCGCGGAGAAATACGGCGATGAACAGGTGCTGATCTGGCGCAGAAGTTACGACACCCAGCCGCCAAAACTCGCCACAGATGATGAGCGCTATCCCGGGTTCGACCGGCGCTACACGGATCTGACAAAAGACGAATTACCGCAAACAGAGTGCTTGAAAGACACGGTTGCACGTTTTTTGCCGTATTGGCACAATGAGATCGTTCCGGTCATCAAGGGTGGTAAACGCGTGCTCATCGTGGCGCATGGCAACAGCCTGAGAGCGCTTGTGAAATACCTGGATAATGTTTCGGATGAAGAGATTGTCGGGTTGAATATCCCGACTGGCGTACCGCTGGTTTATGAATTGGACGAAAACCTGAAACCGATCAGGAGCTACTACCTCGGTGACCCCGAGGAGGCGAAGCGAAAAGCGGAAGCGGTGGCCAACCAGGCTAAGAAAAAATGAGAATAGACCGGCAGAAACCTGCCGGTTTTTTATTCCTTCAACGCTAGCCTGCCGCCAACAAAGGCACACACAAGCGCTCCCGCCAGGGTGAAAACTCCCATGTAAATAAAGGCA
>CAYMGO010000147.1:0-2037 GCA_964390015.1 uncultured Anaerolinea sp.
CAGTTCATCGATGGCGGCAACGTGCTGCAAACCGGGCTGAACAACATGGGCTCCATCTTCCACCCGGCGCTCACGCTTCTCAACGCCGGCTGGATCGAAACCACGCACGGCGATTACCAGTTCTACATTGACGGCGTTTCGCCCTCGGTGGCGCGCGTGCTGGAGGTGCTGGACCGCGAGCGCGTGACGGTGGGTTCCGCGTTGGGGCTGCGCACGCGCAACGCCATGGACTGGCTGAAGCTGGCGTATGACACCACCGGCGCGGATCTTCACGAGGCCATCCACAACCAGGAGGGCTATTACGGCATCAAGGCGCCACCCACGCTGAACCACCGCTACATCTTCGAGGATGTGCCCTGCAGCCTGGTGCCCATCGCTTCGCTGGGTGACCGCTTTGGGGTGGACGTGCGCGCCATGGATTCGATCGTAACGCTGGCGAACATCGTGCACCGCACGGATTACTGGCGGCGCGGACGCACGGTGGACAAACTGGGCTTCAACCGCTTGAGTGTGAGCGAACTTACCGCTTATGTGAACGAGGGCATCAGGGAAGAGCAATAACCCGTTTGGGTTATCAGCATGGAGGCGAGCATGGAATACAACCTGGCAGGAAAGATAATTATCATTACCGGGGCGAACTCGGGGATCGGCAGGGCGGCAGCAAAGCTGCTGGCAGCGGACGGGGCAACGGTGGTGATGGCGTGCCGCTCTCCGGAACGCGGCAGGGAGGCGCGCGAAGAGATCGTGCGTGAAACCGGAAACCAGGACACAGCGCTGATGATTTTGGATATGTCCTCACATGCGTCGATACGGCGCTTCGCCGCGGAATTTCAGCAGCGCTTCCAGCGGCTGGACGTGCTGATCCACAACGCGGCGAATTTTGACCTGACCCTCAAGACACCCATTCTCACCGCCGATGGGATTGAGACCATCTTTGCCACCAATCACGTGGGCGTGTTCCTGCTCACCGACCTGCTGCTGGACCTGCTGAAGCGCAGCGCGCCGAGCCGGGTGATCACCGTGGCTTCGAAGGGGTTGATGGCGTACCCGTTTTTGGATATTGAGTTCGACAACTTCAATGGGGAGAAGAAGTTCAGCGCTCAGCACGCCTATTACCACTCCAAGCTGGCGCAGGTGATGTACACCTTTGAACTGGCGGAGCGGCTGCGGGGCACAGGGGTCACTGTCAATTGTGTGCGCGTCGGCAACGTGGCGCTGGCGGATGACCGGATGGAGAACATTCCTGAATTTATGAAGAAAGCCTATGCCCTGAAAAAGCGCTTTGCGCTTACACCTGAGGAGCAGGCGCGCACATACGAATACCTGGCGGCTGACCTGGCGGTGGAAGGTGTGAGCGGGGGGTACTGGGATGAGAATAACCGGCAGGTGAAATCCAGCCCCAATGCGTACAAGCCTGAGACGCGAGAAAAGTTATGGCAGGCGTCCGCGGGGATGATCAGGGCGGAAAGACAACCATGAACCCATACAAGCTCAGCCCCTCCATGCTCACGTTCTTCTGGGACGAATGCCCGCGCTGTTTTTACCTGCAGGTAGTGCGCGGCATCAACCGCCCGTCCATGGCCTTTCCCAAGATTTTCGGGCGCATCGATAGCCTGATGAAAAAGCTGTACGCCGATAAACCCACATCGTTCATATCAGCAGCGCTGCCGGCGGGAAGGGTGAGCCTGCAAGGCAAATGGGTGACCTCGGAACCGATCCACATTGAGGGCATCGGGGCCTCCTGCTACCTAAAGGGGGCGTTCGATTCGGTGCTCTCGTTTGACGATGGTTCGTACGCGGTCATTGACTTCAAGACCTCGCAGCCCAGCCCGGCGCATATCGCGTTTTACGGGCGGCAGCTGCACGCCTACGCCTACGCGCTGCAGCACCCCGCACCCGGGGCGCTGAGGTTGGCGCCGGTGACGAGGTTGGGATTGGTTTACATGGACCCGGTGGAGATCGAGTACCGCCCGGACTTTCAGCGCATCTTCTACGGCGGCGAGGTCACCTGGAGCGAGATCCCGCTGGAGATGGAGA
>CAYMGO010000148.1:0-2033 GCA_964390015.1 uncultured Anaerolinea sp.
ATCGGCGCCATCATCCTGGCCTTCTTCGTCAACGCCTCGATGAACCTGTTCGGCATCATGATGGAATACCACAACCAGTACACCAAGAAAGTCAACTGGGCGTCCTTCATCTTCGGCAGCATCGCCGGCATCGCTCCCTGGATCGTCATCTTCCTTTACTTCCTGGGCGCGGTCAACTCCGGAGACGCCAAACCTCCCGCGTTCGTCTATGCCATCGTCCCGACCCTCTTCGTTTTCTTCAACATCTTCGCCATCAATATGGTGCTGCAGTACAAAAAGGTTGGCAAGTGGAAAGATTACCTGTACGGGGAGCGCGTGTACATCGTCCTCAGCCTGGCTGCAAAAACCACCCTGGCGTGGCTGATCTTCTCAGGCATTTTCGCCCCCAGCCTGTAAACCACATCAACAGTACCAAAGGATTCCCCGCAGGTTCAGGGAATCCTTTTTATGTTAAGATACTTGCGGAGGAAACCATGGATGATCTGAATCAGCTCTTTAACACACTGCGCCCATTGCTGCAACACTATCAGCCGCCGTTCGTCTCCAGGCAGGATAATGAGAGGTATTATGACCTGTGGTCGATCAAGGACCTGGTCATCGAAGGGCGCAAGCGCAAGGAGGTTTTCTTCGCCGGGCTCATCATCCAGAAGAGTTATGTGGGCTTTTATTACATGCCGGTCTATGCTGAGCCGGAAGTGAAACAACTCTTTAAGCCGGAACTGCTGCGCCTGCTCAAGGGAAAGTCCTGCTTCCACATCAGGAAGATTACCCCGGAACTGCTCAACCAGGTCGCGGATGCGCTTGAGCAGGGGTACCGTATGTACCAGGAGCGCGGTTGGGTGTAATTTTCGATGAATAAAAATCATGGATAACCTGTAGGGGTCGAGCGATGCTCGACCCCTACTTTACACCGAATCTCCACTTTCTGTTTAAGGATTCTCTATTCTCGAATCTCGACTCTCGGAACGTGCTGCGTGATGCAGTGGACATTGCCACCGCCCAGTAGGATCTCCTGTGACGCTACACCCACCACTTCACGCTCAGGCAGCAGGCGCTGCAGCAGGTCAAGAGCAACCGCGTCCATGGGGTCATTGAATGTGGGCACCACCGCGCCGCCATTGCAGAAGGAGAAGTTAATGTACGAAGCCGCCAGTCTGTCACCCTCGTTACGCGGCAGCGTGCCATCCACCGGCAGCACACCCTCACTTTCTTCCTTTGTGATGTAAATTGGCGCTGGCAGCGGGATACGGTTCACCTTCAGCTTTCTTCCCAACGCGTCAGTCGCGGAGAGCAGGATCTCTTCGTTCTCCCGGGAGATCTCGTACTGCGGGTCTGAGCGATCCTCCGTCCAGGCCAATGCCACCTCTCCCGGTCTGAGGAAGCAGCAGATATTGTCCACGTGCCCGTTGGTCTCGTCCAGGTAAATGCCGCGCGTCAGCCAGATGATCTTTTCCACGCCCAGGTAATCACGCAGATACCCTTCGATCTCCTTCTGGGTGAGCTGCGGGTTGCGATTGAGGTTGAGCAGGCACTCGCGTGTGGTCAGCAGCGTGCCCTGCCCGTCGCTGTGGATCGAGCCGGCTTCAAGGATGAAGGGCGCTTTGTAGCGGTCAGCGCGTTCGATCTCAGCCACCTTCTGCGCCACCAGTTCATCCTGCGCGAAATCCGTGTACAAACCGCCCCAGGCGTTAAAGCCCCAGTCCACCGCGCGGAGATTTTTCCCGTTGCTCACGAAAGTCGGGCCGCAGTCGCGCATCCACGAATCATTGCTCGACATCTCCACCACCCGCACCGCTGGTGGCAGCATGGCGCGCGCGTTCAGGTACTGCGCCTGCGAAACGCCCATGGTCACCGGCTCAAAGCGGGCGAGTGCCGCGGCCACCTTCGTGAAAGTACGCTGTGCCGGCAGCGCACCCAGTCGCCAGTTATCAGGCCGCTCCGGCCACAACATCCAGATACCGGCATGCGGTTCGTACTCGCCCGGCATGTGATAGCCGTCAGCCCGCGGGGTGGATTTGATCAACGCGCTCATA
>CAYMGO010000149.1:0-1980 GCA_964390015.1 uncultured Anaerolinea sp.
CGGGCATTCTGAACCTCGGCATTGAAGGCACCATGTTCTTCGGCGCGTTCGCCGGGTTTACTGCCGCAGCACTAACCGGTTCCTTATGGCTTGGCGTTCTTACTGCGCTTGTGGGGGGCATGCTTTCAGGCCTCATCATGAGTCTGTTCTCAGTGAGATTGGGGGTGAACCAGCATGTCTCTGGTCTGGGGGTGACGTTGTTAATGACAGCTCTATCGTTGTTCGGGTTCCGGGTAATTTTTGGAGAAAATCGTGTTCTTCCCTCGATCCAGCCCTTCAAACAACTTAGCCTCTTCCCTGAGAGCCCCGTTCTCGGACCGATCTTTTCGCAATATACAATCACTTACATCGCCATCGCGCTCATCCCCATCATCTGGTGGGTGATCTTCCGCACAAACTTCGGTCTTAACCTGCGTTCAGTAGGCGATAACCCTGAAGCTACAGACGCGGCCGGCATCAATGTGTACCGCCTGCGCACCATCGCGCTGATCATCGGCGGTGCGTTGATGGGCGTTGGTGGCGCGTACCTTTCGGTTGCCCAACTCGGCTCGTTCACCTTTGGCATCGTCGCAGGCCGCGGCTGGGTTTGTATCGCGCTCATCATCTTCGCCAACTGGCACCCGGTAAAGGTATTGTGGGGCGCGCTCCTCTTCGGGGGTGTGCAGGCGCTGCAATCCAGACTGCAAATTACCGGCATTAAACTGCCGTACGAGCTCTTCCTGGCGCTGCCTTACATCGTCACCATCATCGCCCTCACCATCGCCGGACGGAACGCCTCATACCCCGCAGCTTTGTTGAAGCCTTACAAGCGGGAGTAAACCCCACCAAAATTATCGAAGTAAAAAGCATGTGAATCGTAACGGTCACATGCTTTTTGTTCTGGCTGAATAAATTAATGTGACAAACTGCCACACAGATTGCTAAATGTATCACTTGAAATGTCAGACAGGGGGGCATAAACTATAGTTGTTAATCATCAAAAAATTTAAACGGAGGTAATAATGGCCCAGGATTTACCAGAATCTAAGGTCGAAAAAGATCGGCTCGCCAAGCTGAAAACGATGCGTGAGCAGAGCAGGTTGGGCGGAGGAGAAAAAAGAATTGCCGCTCAGCACGAAAAAGGCAAAATGACCGCCCGCGAACGTGTTGACGCCCTGCTGGATAAGGGATCGTTCCGGGAACTCAACGGCCTGATGCTGAACCGCCACACTGAATTCGGCCTTGACAAAGACAAAGTCCCCGGTGATGGTATGGTAGCCGGCTTTGGAACCATCAACGGACGCAAGGTCTGCATTTACTCGCAGGACTTCACCGTGATGGGCGGCTCTTTTGGCGAAGTCGCTGGTGAGAAAGTCTCCCGCGTGATGGACCTGGCCATGGACGCTGGCGTGCCCGTGATCGGCATCAACGATGGCGGCGGCGCGCGCATCCAGGAAGGAATTTATAGCCTCTACGCTTACGGTGAGGTCTTCTACCGCAACGTCCAGGCTTCCGGTGTCGTTCCCCAGATCAGCGTTATCATGGGACCCTGCGCGGGTGGTGGTGTCTACTCCCCGGCGCTGCAAGACTTCATCATCATGACCCAGAATATGGGCAATATGTACATCACCGGACCGGAAGTGATCAAAGCGGTCACCAACGAAATCGTGGACCACGAAACCCTCGGCGGTGCCGCCACCCACACCACGATCTCGGGTGTCGCGCACTTCTTGGGTCAGGACCAGCAGGACACGTTCAACATCGTCAAGAAGATCCTCGAGTACATCCCCGATAACAATGCAAGTTCTCCCCAGATCGTTCAGTCCAACGATAATCCTTTCCGCGCGGATAAGGAATTGGACACGCTGGTTCCAGAAGACCCCAACGAAACCTATGACATCAAAGAGGTTATCAACCGGATCGTCGACACCGGCTCGTTCTTCGAAGTTCATGCCAACTTTGCCACCAACGCGGTGGTCGGGTTCGCCCGCCTGAACGGTG
>CAYMGO010000150.1:0-1948 GCA_964390015.1 uncultured Anaerolinea sp.
CGGCGCGCACGGTGATGCGGTTGAGCCCGCTCCACAGCAGCCCCGCCCTGGCCGGGTCGATGTTGGTCTTATCGAGGTAATCGATCTCCACATCGATGCCGCGCTCAACATCCAGGTGATAGTGCTCCAGGCGCGCGATCTCGCGGTCCATGTGGGCCAGGATGGTGGCTTTGTCCATCAGCGGGGAGAAGGCCATTTTCAGCAGGAAAGGTCTGACGTCCAGCTCCCTGGCCTCCACCGGCTGCTCCAACCACGCGCGCAGCGCCTTTTCACCCGCAGGGGTGATGGCGTACATCTTCTTGGCCAGGCGATTCTTGATGGGCACATCCGAGAAGGTCACCAGACCACGATCGTGCAGACGGCGCAGCGCTGGGTAGATGTGGCTGAGCGAAGCGACGAGGTAACCGGTTGACTCACGCATAATGCGATTGAGTTCATAGCCGGTGACGCCGGGGCGCATGCTGATGAGTCCGAGGAGGACGCACTCGAGTTCCATATAGTGATTATAACCGCTCGTTGCGCAGGTCGTCTACGGCCATTTCAGCGGCTTGCTTACCGGTGGCAAACGCGCCTTCGGTGCAAGCGAGGAGGAAGAGATATTCACCAGCGAGATAGAGACCGGAGACATCCTTCATGTGGTTGTCGATCAAGTCGCGGATGGCGTTGTGCTGACCGGGGGCTTCTATGTTGACGGCGCGGTCCCAGCGGTAACATTTGGTGACCTTGGGCTCAGCGGGGAAGGCCGGCACGAACTTGCGGATCTCATCGATAACCTTGCGGCGGCGTTCTTCATCGGTCAGCCCGGCGAGCCTGGCATCCTCCCAGCCGCGGGTTGGCGTGACGCAAACGGGTTTATCCACCGAGGGATGACCGAGCGACATGTAACTGAGGAAGCTATCGGTGCTGGGCGGTAGCATCACCAGGTACATGGGGGTATCTTTCTTATTAAAAAGCTGTTTTTCCAGCCCGAACTGATAATAGTAAGTGGAACTGTATTCGCAGGTTTCCAGCGGTTTGCGCATGGTCTCGGGCAGGTCGGGGATGACCTTGCGCACATCGTGCGCGTCCAGCCCGACGATGACCTGGTCGGCTTCGATGAAGCCATCTTTGGTTTCCACACCGACAACTTTGTTATCTTTAAGCACCACCTGGGTTACCGGGGTATTGAGGCGAACGTTTTCCTTCACCGCCTCGTAAAGGGCATCATTGATCATGCCCAGGCCGCCATGCATCGAGCACATGCCCTGCATCAGCGAGAAGAGAGTGAGCGGGTGCGCTATGGAGATGTCTTTCGGGCGAGCCAGTACCATCATGGCCAGCAACGTGTGGGCGAACCAGTCATTGGCATCCTTGGCGTTGTACTTGAGGAAGAATTCCTCGGTGCTCAGGTCAGAAATCTCAGAAAGCGCCTCGTAGTTGTGAGTCTTGGAATCGATGCGCTTGAGGTAATTACTGATGGGTTTCATCACCTTAAGCAGCTGGAGGTACGCCTTGAACGGGATGACTGAGAAGAAGAACTTGATGTTCTCCGGCAGCGCGCGCAGGAAATCCTTACCCGGTCCGAGGAAGACCGTGTGCACCTTGCCGTTCTTCACGAAGCCAAAGCGCATACCGCCGAGTGAATAAATGCGGTCCTGCAGGCCGAATTCCTTGAGATACTCGAAAGTGGTATCCCACTGCGGTTCTGTGCTGCCCGCGCCTACGAAGAATTCGTACCCATCCTCATATTCGGTGCGGCAGCGGCCGCCAACGTACTCGCTGGCCTCTAATAGGAGAAATTCCACCCCCTGCTTTTTCAGTTGATAGGCCGCGGATAAACCCGCGCAGCCCGCCCCAATGATAACGACCTTTTTCGATGGCATTGATGACCTCCTGGTAAAATTTGAGTACAATTGATTATGTACGTATGTATATAGTACAATCTTCGCGGATAAATGTCAAACATTTG
>CAYMGO010000151.1:0-1888 GCA_964390015.1 uncultured Anaerolinea sp.
TGGGCGCGCGAGAAGCTCTACCAGATATTTAATGAAAGATACAACGCCAAGCTGCCCACGGTCATCACCATGTCGAGCAACCTGGAAGACCTGGACGCGCGCATCCGCAGCCGCATGCTGGATACGCGCGTGTGCGCCATCTACGAGATTTTGGCGCCGTCGTACCGCGGCGGGGGGTCAAAGGCAACAGCGCGCAAAGCGCGTGCGTGATTCGGTATTGTAGATCGTATTTAACAGAGGATTGGTGCGTCATTGACACACCAATCTTTAATTCTGCCTACAAAGACGGGTAGGTTATATTGGCTTGACCTCGGAGGTGCAGGCGGGGCAGCGGCTGGCTTTGAGGGGGATCTGGCTGAGGCAATGCGGGCACTCGCGCGTTTCGGGGGCAGGTTCCTCCTGCTTTTTGGATAACCGGTTGATGGCACGGATCAACAGGAAGATGACCACCGCCAGTAAGATGAAGTCGATCAGGTTCTTAATGAACAGGCCGTAGTTGAGTGTTGGCGCTCCGGCTGCCTGCGCTTCCGCCAGGGTGGCATATTTTGTGCCCGTCAGACTCGCGAACAGGTTAACAAAATCCACTTTGCCCAGCAGCAGGCCAAGAGGCGGCATGATGATATCATCCACCAGTGATGACACAATTTTGCCAAACGCACCGCCGATGATCACACCTATCGCCAGGTCCATCACGTTTCCACGCATGATAAATTTCTTAAATTCTTCCAGCATTTTCCCACTCCTTTTTATGTGAATAAAACCAATTTACCGGAAAATGAGGTCACTGTCAATTGACAAACAGCACCTGATTTTCTGATGCGCGTGATAGAATTATGCGCGTGATTTCCAGGCTTAGATCAATCCTGCATAACTATCCCCGCCAGTTTTGGCTTGTCTCGCTCACCATGATGCTGGCGTGGCTGTTCCACAGCCTGATGTGGCCGTATCTCGTGCTTTATATCGGTCGGCGCCTGGGGCTGCCGCTTTCTGGCGTTGCTTGGTTGATGACGTTGAACGCGGCTGTGGGGATGGTCACCACGTTCCTTGGAGGCGCAATCGCCGATAAGTTCGGCCGCAAGGGAGTGATGGTATTCTCTTTGGCGTTTTCAGCGCTGGGCTGGTTCTTTTTCCGCGCTGCAGGCACACTGCCGGTGTTCGCACTGCTGCTGGTGGTCACGGGCGCTACCAGCCCCATTTACCGCCTGGCATCTGATGCCATGATCGCAGATCTCATACCGGAAGAGAAAAGGCTGCAAGCCTACTCAGTTCTGCGCATGGGCAATAACCTCGGCGTAGCGCTGGGTCCGGCAATCGGCGGGTTCCTGGCCTCCATTTCATACGATATTTCATTTGCTGTGATTGGAGTGGGGTTCGGGCTGATCACGGTTCTCGTGGCGTTGCTCATCCGTGAAACCAGGCCAGGCCAGCCGGGCAGCACGAAAGTGACATTACCGGGTGGTGGTGGTTATCTGCAAATCTTGAGAGACCGGGTATTTGTTTCGATGCTGGGTGGGTTAACATTGAACCGTATCTGTACGTCCATCCTGTGGCTGCTGCTGGCGGTTTATGCCAAGCAGAATTACGGGATATCTGAAAGGATATTCGGTTTCATCCCTGCCACAAACGCGGTAATGGTTATCCTGCTGCAGCTGCTGGTGACGCGCCGGGTTAACCACCACCGACCGGAAAGTGCAATGGTCGTTGGTTCCCTCATTTATGCCATTTCCATCTTCAGCGTGTCCTTCGGCACAGGATTCTGGTGGTTCTGGTTGTGCATGGTTGTGGCGACGGTAGGAGAGATGATACTGGTACCGACCACAACCACATTCACATCAAAACTGGCACCAGCGGAAATGCGCGCCCGCTATATGAGCCTGTACGCGCTCAC
>CAYMGO010000152.1:0-1811 GCA_964390015.1 uncultured Anaerolinea sp.
AATATCCCCGACAAAAATGCCGATCATATTGATTTGAGTTCCCATTTTTCGCTCCATTTCACTTCTTATTGAAGTAGAAGATACCGGCACAGGAAGAAATCTGCTGGTAAGTCGCGTTCATCCCTGCTGCCGTTATCGCTGCCAACGCTTCATCTGCCAGCCAGTAGTATTCCTGTTCCCAATCCGCGCCAAGGCGGTCGCGCATTTGCGCTTCATGTGCAGCGCTCCGGAAGGCGATATCACCAATAACAAGATTGCCGCCCGGCTGCAGGTACTCCTCCAGCAGGCGTTTGACCAGTATTACCTTTTCCTCGAGCGGAAAGTGGTGAAAGGTGTACGCCGAAACGATGTGATCGTAGCGGTGCTCGAAATCCGGCGGCAATGTCTTACGCAGATCCTGGCAGGTCAGTACAGCCCCCGGCAGTTTCACCTTCGCCAGCGCCAGCATTTCAACCGAAAAATCAATGCCCCAAATATCGCAACCTTTGGCTGTGAACAACAGCGCCAGGTTCCCAGTTCCGATGCCCAGGTCCAGCACAGATTCCCCGGGGTGCGGGTTCGCGAGGCTCACGATCTGCTGCAGCACATGGGAATAGCCGTCGAACGGGAAACCCGCGGAAGGCGCCGCGCTGCTGTCGTAGGTGGCAGCCCACTGGTCGAACTCGGATGGCGGGAATTGTGTGGTCATAAGCTTATAGAAAGATTATATCAATTGTCCCCTGAACTGATCTTTTTGGGGTTGATTTTCGTACAATGAGAGAGAGGATTAGGCCATGAGCATTTCTTTTCGCGCGTATCAACACGAAACGGATTATCAGAAGGTGAGCGAGTTCCTGATCAGCCATCACCAGCCGGGCAACCTTGACGGCAACTGGCTGGAACCGGCGTGGGAATACATGCACTTTCACCCCGCCATCGATAACCAATCGCTCGGAAAGATCGGCATCTGGGAGGAAATCGGCCTGATTATTGCGGTGGCGCATTATGAATCGCGCCTGGGTGAAGCCTTTTTCCAGTTCCACCCGGATTATCAATACTTATGGCGCGAGATGCTGGACTACGCCGAAAACGAGCTGACCGGTGTCTCAAAAAAAGATGGACGGCGCTACCTTTGCGCATATGTGAATGATCATGATCGTAAATTCCTCAGCCTTGTTCGAAACAGGGAATACCACCAGGAACCGGATGAAACACGCCCCCTCTACCGTTTTGATATTCCCGCCGCATTCCCGGTCATCGAGCTACCAGCGGGATTCAGGCTGACCAGCCTGGCGGAGGAGTGCGACTGGGAGAAGGTGCATCGTGTGATGTGGCGCGGTTTTGACCACGACGACGACCCGCCAATCAATGCCGAGGAATTGGAATCACGACGCAGGATGTTCATGACCCCGAAAGCGCGCCTTGACCTGAAGGTCGCGGTGGCAGCGCCAAACGGGGATTTCGCCGCTTTCTGCGGGATGTTTTACGAGCCAGTGGGAAAATATGCTTATGTGGAACCGGTCGCCACCGTCCCCGCGTACCGGCGCCTCGGGTTGGGAAAAGCCGCCGTGCTGGAAGGCATCCGCCGCTGCGCGTCACTCGGCGCTGAGATCGCTTACGTGGGCTCCGATCAGGCTTTCTACCAGGCGATCGGTTTTACAAAAGTATTCAACAGTGAGTGCTGGGTAAAGTACTTTTAGTTGGGTGAAAAAATTTCAGAGCTGAAAACCGGCAGGTCAATTCCACCTGCCGGTTATTGATTTGCACTATTTATTATACGTGAGCGTTAAGCCAGTCTTCCAGGTCCTTGAACATCACTTCGCGTTCCGGTT
>CAYMGO010000153.1:0-1715 GCA_964390015.1 uncultured Anaerolinea sp.
GAGGAATGGTGCCAGGGAATGAAGCAGGAATTTGAAGCGCTCTACGGCATCACGGTCAACTATGTGCGCATGTCTTCCGGTGAAGCACTGGCCCGCGTGGAAGCCGAAAAGGATGCCCCGACCTTTGATATCTGGTGGGGTGGCCCGATCGATAGTTTTGTTTCCGCAAAGGAAAAGGGTCTGCTTGAGCCCTACGATTCACCGAACTATGGCAATATCCGTGACCCAGAACTGATGAAGGATGTGGATAATCAATGGGTGGGTGTTTACGTGGGTACACTTGGCTTTGCCACCAATAAGAACTGGCTGGCGGAAAACCCGGATGCCAAGGCACCAACCTCATGGGATGATCTGCTCAAACCTGAGTTCGAAGGTCAACTGATGGTTGCGCACCCTTCAACCTCCGGCACCTCGTACACCGCGCTGGCCACGATCATCCAGATCCGTGGTGAAGAAGCTGGTTGGGAGTACATCAAGAAGTACGCCGCGCAGATGGCGCAATTCACTAAAAGCGGCGCTGCTCCTGCCAAGTTCGTCTGTCAGGGTGAAGCCGCTGTGGGTATCGTCTTCTCCCACGATATTGTGAACGAGATCGAGAACAACAGCTGCCCGCTGGAACTCACCTTCCCCGCAGAGGGAACCGGATACGAGATTGGCGGCCAGGGCATTCTGAAAGGTGCAAAAAACATCCAGGCTGCCAAGTTGTGGTTTGACTGGGCGATTTCACCTGAAGGACAGGCTTTGGGACCCAAGTACAATGCCTACCAAGCCCCCACGGTCAATGGCGTGGAACTTTCGCACCCCGAACTGCTTGAGGTCAACCTCATCGATTATGACTTCATCTGGGCTGGTACTAACAAGACGGCGTTCGTTGACAAGTTCACCAACGAAATTGCCACTGCTGACAACCTGAAACAATAAGTTGTAACTGAACATCCACTGGGCGGCGCAAGCCGCCCAGTGTTAATCGCGAGGAGGATTATGCAGACCAGGGTAACCAGCCAGGATTCTCCAACCCCCAGCACGTCCGGATTATTACGGCGCATTCGCGAGTTCACTCTCATCGGCAGGGACCCGGTACTTTTTATGAGTCTCCTGCTTTCTGGTATTTTCATCTTTGTTTTTGTGGTTTTCCCGCTGTATAAATCCATCGTTGGCGGTTTCATTTCCAAGGAAGGCGCATTTGACGTAACCTACTTTGCCCGTTATTTTGACGATTATTACGGGCCAAGTCTGCGCAAAGCCTTTCTGGATACGATGCTGATGGGTTTGCTGACAGCTGCGTCCGGCACCCTGGTCGGGTTTATTTTTGCTTACGCTGTGGTGCGCTGTAATATCCCCGGAAAGAAGATCGTGCACTGGCTGGCGCTCGTACCAACCGTTTCGCCTCCCTTTGCGCTGGCGCTCAGTATGATCCTGCTGTTCGGGCGCAATGGGTTGATCACGAACAAGCTGCTTGGCATCACCTGGGCAAAGGGAATGAACGATGTGTATGGGTTGGATGGACTGGTAATCGTACAGACCATCACCTTCTTCTCAGTCTCCTACCTGATCTTGCGGGCAATGCTGGAACGCCTGAATCCCGCCATGGAGGAGGCCGCCGCCAGCCTGGGCGCGGGCAGATTCCACCTTTTCCGCACCATCACCCTACCCCTGCTCATTCCCGGGATTGCGGGTTCATTCCTGCTCCTGTTCGTTGAGTCCCTGGCCGATCT
>CAYMGO010000154.1:0-1678 GCA_964390015.1 uncultured Anaerolinea sp.
GCAATTACATCATCATCGACGCGCCCGGGCACATCGAATTCATCAAGAACATGGTCACCGGCGCCTCACATGCCGAAGCCGCCATCCTGGTGATCGACGCCGACGAAGGCGTACAGGAGAACTCGCGCCGTCACGGTTACCTGCTGGGCATGCTCGGTATCAAGAAGATAGTGGTGGTCATCAATAAGATGGACCTCGTCAGTTACAGTGAAGAGGTTTTTAACCGTATCGTTGATGAATACAGCCTCTACCTGGAGGGATTGGGGATTAAGCCGATGTGCTACATCCCCGTCAGCGGGCGTGAGGGTGACGGCGTGGTGAAACCCAGCCCCAACCTGGCCTGGTATAGCGGTCCAACCGTGCTCGATGCGCTGGACCTGTTTGAGAAGGAAAAACCGCTAAGCGACCTGCCGCTGCGGCTTCCGGTGCAGGATGTGTACAAGTTCTCGAACTACGGTGACAAACGCCGCATTGTTGCCGGCAGCATTGCCAGCGGCAGGATCAAAACCGGGGATGAACTGGTCTTTTACCCCTCCGGTAAGCGCACCAGGGTAAAAACGCTTGAATCCTTCAATACCCCCAGGATCACCGCCCGCGAGACCGGGCAAACTGTGGGGTTCACCATGGTGGAGCAGATCTACGTCAACCGCGGGCAGATTGCCACCCGCGCTAAAGATACCCCGCCCTTTGTCAGTTCGCGTTTGCGCGCGTCGATTTTCTGGCTTGGCAAACAACCACTGGTGTTGGAAAAGGATTACGTCCTCAAACTGGGTACCACCCACGAGAGGGTACAGGTGGAAGCCATCCACAAGGTCATCGACGCCTCTGACTACAACCACCAGAACGGCAGAATGGGGATCAACCACCACGATGTGGCTGAGGTCACCTTCAAGCTGGCACACCCCATCGCCTTCGATACCTCCGAAAAATTTCCCGAAACCAGCCGCTTCGTGCTGGTGGACGAGTATGAGATCCGCGGCGGCGGCATCGTGCTCGAAGCGCTCGCCGATGAAGATTCACAGATTCGCGAGGATGTGTACACACGCAATCTCAAGTGGATCCCTTCGCTTGTAACCATGTCGCACCGCGCTGAGAAATACAACCAGCGCTCATCCATCGTTGTCATCACCGGTACGCGGCATTCTGGCCGCAAGACCCTGGCGCGCAAACTAGAACAGCAGTTGTTCGAGGATGGCAAGTTGGTCTACTACCTGGGCATCGGCTCGCTGCTTTATGGTGTGAACGCTGATCTTAAACGTCGGGGTCTGGCCAGTGACTGGCGCGAACACGTGCGTCGCTTCGCCGAGGTGGCGCACCTCTTCCTCGATGCCGGGATCCTGCTGGTGGTCACCGCCATTGAACTGACCCAGGACGACCGCGACATTCTCGCAACCGTCATTGATGAAGACATGGTGCACGTGGTGTGGGTGGGTGAAAAAGTGACCACCGATATTGCATTTGACCTCCACCTCAAAGACCGCAATAGCCTCGACGAAGGCGTTGTGCGGGTAAAGCAACTGCTGCAGGAGCGGGGGATCCTGTTCAAACCTTAAAAAGTCCGAAGTAAGAGAAAACCTTCCTTTAACATATTACGCTTAAAATAACTCGCAGTCTTGTGCCCGCGAGTTTACTTTATGTCAGCAGGATATCCCCTACCCGCCATTCAGCCGGATCGGCT
>CAYMGO010000155.1:0-1636 GCA_964390015.1 uncultured Anaerolinea sp.
CTGCTGGTGGCGGTAGTGGGATTCGGCGCGACGATGGCTATCATCAATATTGATGGTTTTATTGTGCAGCGCAACGTGGCGCGGGCTGAAGCCGGCAGTGAACTGGACGTGGTTCACCTGACCACTTTATCCGCAGACGCGGTTCCCCAGTTGCTGCGGCAGTATCAAAACGCGGAACTGCCCCGGGATGTAAAGGATGGACTGGGTACGGCGCTGGCCTGCATGGAGAAGATCACCAATGACCCGGCCCAACTTCCGTGGCAGGAATACAATTTTGCCCAGGCAAAGGCTGTGCAGCTGCTGCGGGATAATGCACCCAGCTGGAGCCAATTTACACCTTACAAGGTATACCAGGAGTGGATGATCCAACTGAACGGTGAGGAGATCGCCTGCAGTAATTACGTGATGGATTAACGAACTATCAAAGAAAAGGCAGCGCGCTATGATTGACCAGGCGCGCCGCTTTTTTAATGCACGGATTAGATAAGGTCTTTCCTGTTTCTCACCGGGGTGGTGAGCACACCATCCCAGCCGAATACTGCCAGGTCGATGATACCCTGCTCATTGAAGACGATCCCTTCCTCCTCAAGCAGGTCGCGCTGCACCTGGCTGCCCATGCCAAAGCCGTGCGGGCTGATCATCCCCTTTGCGTTGATGATGCGCTGCCAGGGAACGTCTGCGGTGGCTTCGTGCTCGCGAAAGGCGGGTAGCGCTGCCAGGGCGAACCCCACCATCTGCGCGGAACAGCGACCGGCGATGCGGGCGATCTGCCCGTAAGTGGCCACCCTGCCGCGCGGTACCTGGCGCACAATGACATAAATAAGGTCGTACAACCGGGGTTCTTCTTCCATACTTCAATTATAAAACCGCTGTCAACAGCGGAGGGAGCAAGTAGCCTTCATGGTAGAATTTGACACATGAAGCGATGGCAATTCTGGCTGGGGTTGGTGATCAGTGTCATTTTCCTGTACCTCGCGTTAAGAGGGCTCAATCTGGGTGATTTCTGGCAGGCGGTAAAAAGCGCCAACTACTGGTGGATCCTGCCGGGGATCGCCGTATTTTTTGTGGGCTTGTGGGTACGGGCCTGGCGCTGGCATTACCTGCTGGGTCCAGTGAAGAAGATCCCCACGCGCACCATGTTCCCAATCACCTGCATCGGTTACATGGGCAACAACATCTACCCGGCGCGTGCCGGTGAAGTGCTGCGCGCGGTTGTGCTCAAACGCCGCGAGAACGTGCCCATCTCGGCATCGCTGGCGACCATCATCGTGGAGCGCATTTTTGACGGTGTGGTGATGCTGGCGTTCGTCTTTCTCAACCTGCCGGCGCTGGCGAAGGTGGCTTCGTTTGAGTCCGGTTTTGTCGGCAACATCCAAAACCTGGCACTGATTGGAGCGGCCGTCTTCGTGGCGGCGCTGCTGGTTTTCCTGCTGGCGGCGATGTTCCCCGGCACCACCGCCAGGTTGGGCGGCTGGTTGATCGATCGATTGCTGCCCCTTCGGGCACGCGAAAAGACGACCGGTATCATGCTCAAGTTCCTGGATGGGCTGGAATCCTTAAGATCCCCGTTCAATATTCTGATGGTCTTTTTTACTTCCGTGATCATCTGGCTGCTGGAGACGGTGAAATACTGGTT
>CAYMGO010000156.1:0-1585 GCA_964390015.1 uncultured Anaerolinea sp.
ACCGAGCATTTCCAGCTCGGCCGTTTTGGCCAGGTGGTGCTCTCTTCCGGCGCCCGGCTCGAGCAACCCACCAGCATCGCCGCGCCAGGAGCACCGGCTCAGGCTATACAAGATGCGAATAACCTCAATCGCATCATCATCGATGACGACTCTAACAGTGAGAATCCTGATCCCATTGACTTTGCACGCAACGGACTGCCGCTCTCCGCCAGCAATACGCTGCGCGGAGGTGATACCGCCGCCGGTATCACCGGCGTCATGACCTACACCTGGGGAGGAATTAATGCCAGCCCCAACGCATACCGTGTAAGACCGATCAACGCGTTGACCGGCGCCATCAATTTCACCGAAGCCAACTCGCGGCCTGGCGGACCTCCCGCCATCCTCTCCGCGGTCAACGTGGTGGGGATGAACGTATTGAACTATTTTGACTCCATCACAGGCTGCACAATGGGAGTGACAGGTGCTTCGACTGAGTGCCGGGGAGCAAATAACGCTGCAGAGCTCGAGCGCCAGGCCGACAAGATCGTGGAAGCCATCAGGAAGCTGAACGCTGATGTGGTCGGCCTTATTGAAATTGAGAATGATGGTTACAGTCCCACGGATAGCGCTATCGCGGACCTGGTGACCAGTCTCAACGCCGCTTACGGCACAGATGTGTACGCCTATCTTGACGTGGACGCGCTCACCGGCCAGGTGGACGCGCTCGGCAATGATGCCATCAAAGTGGCTCTGATCTATAAACCGGCTATGGTCACGCCAATTGGAGATACCGCCGTGCTGAACACAACCGCTTTTCTGAACGGCGGCGACGGCGAAATCCGTAACCGCGCCTCGCTGCTGCAGGCTTTTGAAACCCCGGCAGGTGCGCGCTTTTTAGTGAACGTCAACCACCTTAAGAGCAAGGGCTCTGAATGCGACGTTCCTGACCAGTTTGACGGGCAGGGCAACTGCAACACGGTGAGGTTGAATGCTGTCAACGAATTACTGGCATGGTACGCCACTGATCCCACGGGTACTGGTGATACCGACATTTTGGTAATTGGCGATCTGAATTCCTATTCGATGGAAGATTCGATCAGGGCATTCATCAACGCCGGCTTTACTGACCTGTTGAAGGAATTCAACGATCAGCCTTACACCTACGTTTTTGATGGTCAGTGGGGTTACCTTGATTACGCGCTGGCGTCACCCTCTCTGTTAGAACAGGTCACCGGGTCCTATCCCTGGCATGTCAACTCGGATGAACCTTCCGTGCTGGATTACAACACGGAATTCAAGACCGCTGGACAAATAAGCAGTCTTTACGCTCCTAACGAATTTCGCTTCTCCGACCACGACCCGATCATCACCGGGATGATCCTCGAGAAGACCATCCTGCCGGTTGCGGATGAAGACAAAATGGGTGCTACTGAGTCACCAGCCGGTGAGGAAAGTGAAACCGAAACCCCCACCGCCCTGCCGGATACCGGCTTTGCCCCCGGGCGCGTCACCGCCCTGCCGCAGCAGTCAGTTGATTACAGTGAACTCGGCGACCTGTGGCTCGAGATCCCCGCGCTGGGCGTGCAAACCGCCATTACCGGCG